>NZ_JBHVKW010000050.1:0-57233 GCF_042797905.1 Amycolatopsis sp. NPDC057786 | reverse complement strand
CAGTCCTTGCGCCAGGCGCAAGGATGGGGGCCTTCATGTACTTCAAAGGGCTCGTGTGATGGATCAGCCGAATGAGCCGTCGTCGCGGTCCGCGAAAGCGGTGCAGCCGTCGTGCTCGAAGCGAACCAATCCATCGAAGATGGAGTGGGCGTTGGTGCAGGCGCCGTAGTCCTGGCCGAGTCGTCCGTGCAGGGCGATCCAGTACACGCATCCACCGCATTGCTCGCCGTGCGCTTCTCGGTTGAGGCGCTCGCGCCAGCGCGCGTGGCAAGCGCGGTTGAACTTCTCGTCGTCGCCCGACCAGGGCGGATTCATGGCGGGCACGGCGTCAGGTTAGAGACGCCGGTGGAGGCAGGCGATCGATTAACCCTCGGTGAGATGCTTCACGGAAGTACGGCGATCATGGACCGCCGGTGTCACTCTCGAAAGATGTTCTGGTTCGCACCGGTGTCGTGGACACCGCACGACGAGGCCGAGCTGATCGCCGGCTGGCGGTTGTGGCTCGAACTCGGGGATCGCACGTGGCCGTCGGCCGCGTGGGACGGGACGGCGGCCGACGTCGTCCGGCCGCTGCGGGAGCTGGTCGCGGCCTGCGACGAGATCGAGACGGGTTATCGCGAGGCCGTCGACGAGCCGTCGGAGGGGTTCATCCGGATCATCCAGTTCCTCGTGTGGTCCGTCAGCACGGTGATCGAGCTGTGGGCCGACGACGAGGTCCCGCTCGACGCCGAGCGGATAGCGTTGCTGCACGCCGATCTGGCCGGGTTCGCGGAGCAGGCAGAGCGGGTACTGGAGGTGCTGGCGGTCAGCGGGGGCTGGACGGGTCTGGCCGCGGAGCACCGGCGGACGGGTCGCTGAGCGATTCCGGTTTCTCGACCCACGCGAACCGCGCACCCACCAGGTGCTCGATCAGCGGACGGTCCAGCGAGAGCAGGGTCACTGGGGTGCCGAATGGGTCTTCGCCGGGCGCGATTTCGTACCCCAGCTCGATGACGGACTCTTCCGCCTCGTCGGATTCGACATCGTGACGGGTGACACCGTTGTCGATCGACCACGTGCCCTCGAGGGCGCGATGGAAGTTCAAGACCAGTCCGCCCGGTGTCGCCCAGGTGAAGCGGGACACCGAGAAGCCGGTGCTCCAGCTTTTCCAGTAGCTCCATCCGGAGCCGTCGCGGCGGAACGCCAGGTCGACGGACTCGACGCTGCCGGGATACAGGATTTCATCCGACCACAGGCCGATCAGCCGTTCGTCCGTCACAGCGGAGAGTCTGCCGTACGGGGTTCCTGTCGGGTACCTGTCGATCACGCTCCGGAGGTGCCATCGGAGGCGTCCGGTGCCCTACCGTGATCCGGGTAAGTTGAATATTCACCGACCAGAAAGCTGATACCCGATGTTCGCTCGTTTCAAGGATGTCGCCCTCCTGCTCGGCCGGATCGGTGTCGGTGTGGTCTTCCTCGCACACGGCCTGCAGAAGTGGGAAAACGGGATCGACGGCACCGCGAAGTTCTTCGAGCAGACCGGAATCCCGCTGCCGACGCTCGCGGCGATCTTCGCGATCGCGGTGGAGATCGTGGGCGCGATCTTGTTCATCGTCGGTTTCCTGACGCCGCTGGTGGGCCTCGGCTTCGTCGTGGTCTCCGTCGGTGCTCTGCTCTCGGTGCACCTCGACAACGGCCTCACCGGCCAGGGTGGTTACGAACTCGTCCTCGTCCTGGCGGTCGCCGGGCTCGCGCTCGGCTTCAACGCCGGCAAGCTGTCGCTCGACCACGTGCTCTTCGGGCGCAAGCGTGAGGCAAAGCAGCTTCAGGACGCCTGACCCGATGCCATGAAAGGTCCTTTCCTTGCGAAATTTGCAAGGAAAGGACCTTTCATGGCACTTCAGGAGGGGAGGTCCGCCGTCGTCCGCTCGGATTCGCGCCGCGAAGCGAGTTTGGCCGGATCCGCGTCGGTGACCTGGACCAGGTGTGCACCCGCCGCCAGCGGCGTCAGGAACCCCGCGAGAATCCCTTCCTCGCCCGTCCACTCCACAGTGGACAGAACCCGGTCTTCGGCTGACAGGTCAAGGCCGGTGGCGCGAGCGCGGGCTTCGGCGAGCACTTCGTCCACAGTGGACGAGCCCAGCGCCGGAGTGTCACCGGGCACGGGGAACAGCGGGCTGAACTGGTCACCCGAAAGCCGGGCTTCAGTCAGGTAGTCCAACGCGCCGTCCGGCACTGAACCGGCGGGCAGCCCGAGGCCCATCGGGTGTAGCGAGACGACGGCCGTGGCGGCCGCGTCGGACGCTCCGCCCGGCGCGACGAACGCCACCCGTGCTCCCGCGGTCTCCGTCACCACCCTGGCGCCGCACCACCACGCGCCCAGCAGAACACCGGCGGTCTGCCAATGCGATGGCAGCACCACGGCGACCTCGTCCCCTGGTTCGACGTCGAACTCGTCGACCAGCCAGTTCGCCGTCTTGGCCGCCCAGTTGACCGTGGTCGCCACGGACAGTTCGACCCGGCTGCCCTGGTTGTCGTCGTAGTGCGTGATCAGCGGTTTCGCGGGCGACCCGAGCACGGGCCGCAGCAGCAGTTCGGTGAGGCTCACGCCACGACGTTAGTTCACGCAGGGAACGCTCGACGCGGCGAGCACCGGAGCCGCGCCGGGAGCGCCGCCACCGCCGCCCCGGCCCGCCAGACCGGAGATGAAGCTCCGCACGGCGGCGATGTCGATCTCGACGATGCTCTGACCGTCCGCGCTGCGGCCGTTGATGTTCACCACCGGGATGGTCGTGAACGTCAGATCGCCCGACGCGATCCCCTTCGCCTGCTGCGCGAACTCCAGCAGGTCCAGTCCCTCGTCCAGGACGATCGACCGGCGCACGACGTCCATCAGGCCCGACATCGTCGACGGACTGGTCAGCGTCCCCGCCGAAAGCACCTGGTTCAGCGCCGAGGACAGGAACGTCTGCTGCCGCACGATGCGGTCGAGGTCGCCGCGCGGCAGGTTCTTCCGCTGCCGCACGAAGGAGAGCGCCTCACCGCCCGACACGGTCTGCTCGCCGCGCCGGAAGTTCGCGCCCGAGTCCTTGTCCTCGGTCGCGTGGTTCAGGCAGACCTTGACGCCGCCCAGCGCCTCGGTCAGCAGGTAGAACCCGAGCAGGTTGACCTCGGCGTAGTGGTCGATCCGGATCTGCGTCAGTTCCTGAACGGTCTGGACCAGTGCCCTGCGGCCTTCCTGATCGGAATCGCGTTCGAGTTTCGCCTGATCGGTTTCACCCCGATGGGCGTTCGCGTAGTTGGTCTTCGCGACGCCGTACGCCGAGTTGATCTTGTTCGGGCCACGGCCGGGGATGTCGGTCCAGGTGTCGCGCGGGATCGAGACGCCGGACGGTTTCCCGCCGTTCTTCGGGATGCGCAGGATGATGATGGTGTCGGTGCTGACGCCGGGTTTCTCCTCGGTGCGCAACTGCTTGAGCACCCGGAGTGGGAGCGGGTTGCCCTGCGCGTCGGTCCGCGCGTCGCTGCCGACCAGGAGGATGTCGGTCGCGCCGTCGTCTGCGGGCGGCGCGGCGGGATCGTCGGCCTTGCTCAGTGCGTTCGTCGTGGGGACGTTGTTCTGCAGCTGGTCCTTGGTGACGTACGCGTAGCCCGTCGTGCCGAGGGCGAGCAGGGACACGAGGCCGAGCGCGATCCGCCGGGTGATCCGGCCGGCGCGGCGCAGCGGGCGCTCGGGCATGTCGAGCACACCCGAGATCGGCTCGTCCTCGGCCGGGGCCGACGGCTGGGGGAGCGGCGGATTCCGCGGGTACGGCGTCGGGACGAGCTTTTCGTCACTCTCGGTGTCCGAATTGCCGTCCTCTTCGGACTTCGGTTCTTCGGTGTCCAAGTGCTCAGAACGTTCGTTGACGCTCTTGTCCTCGTCGCTCATCCCTGATCACCTCCCCTGGCGCTGTAGCTGGTCCGATCGTAGGAGAAGGCTAAGCCACCGTGAGGGCGGCCACGCTGAGTACCCGGAATTAATTGACGCAGGGCACATTGCCCGCGACGATCGGCTTCGTGGTGGGTGCCGCCGGAGCACTGGAGGGCGGCTGAGGCGGCTTCGAGGGCGCCGACGTCGCCGCCGGGGGCGTGGCCGCGCCGGTGGACGCGCCCTTGAAGTCCTTGCCGAGCAGCACCCGCACCTTGCCCGGTGCGACGTCACGGTCCGCCTCGGCCTGCACCGCGGTGCCGAAGACCTGCTTGATCAGGGCCAGCGCGTCGTCGTCGCCCGGCGCGTGCCGGATGACCGTCGAGTTCCGGGTGCTGAGCTTGGTATCGGCCGCGAGTTTGAAACCCTTGCCCTGCAACAGGTTCCGGGTCTCGATGGCCGCCGTGGGCGAACCGGTGCCGTCGAAGAGTTCGACGGTCACCGCTTCCGCGCCCGGCAGGATGGCCGGGGTCTCGGACGGCGCTGTCTCCCCGTCGGCGGTGAGGCGGGCGACCTCGGCCTGCACCTGAGCAGGGTCCACGCGCAGCACGGCGGCCCCGCCGATGGTCGCGTCGCCCTGGGTCGGAATCGTGTGGAACTCGACGTTTCCGCTGGTCAGCCCGCGCATCTGCGCGGCGAACTCCGGCAGATCCCAACCGGCCGACAGCACGACCGACTTCTTCACGGCTTCGATCAGATCCGCGATCTTCGCCGGGTTGATCAGGACGTCCGACGAGAGCACCTTGTTCGCCAGCCCGGAAAGGAAGGCCTGCTGCCGCGCGATCCGGTCGAGGTCGCCGTTCTGCAGGTCGTAACGCTGACGGACGAACGCGAGCGCCTGGACGCCCTCGACGGTCGACTTCCCGGCGGGCAAATCCACGCCGGACTTCTTCTCCTTGACCGCGTTGTTGAGGCAGACCTCGACGCCGCCGATCGCCTTGGTGATCTCGTAGAAGCTCGACAGGTTCACCTCGGCGTACCGGTCGATCATCTTCGGCTTGCCGATGAACTTCTCCAGCGTCGCGATCAGGTTCTTGCGGCCGGCGTCCTTGGCCTTGGCGTCGACGTCCTTGAGGTCGGTGTTGCCCTGCTGCTGCAGCGTCTTCGACGTGTCGTTGTAGGCGTACACGTACGCGCTGTTGAGCTTGTGCTTGCCGAAACCGCCGGTGATCTCGACCCACGAGTCACGGGGGAAGGAGATCGCGACCGCCTTCTTACCGTTCTGGGGGATGTGCACCAGGATCATCGTGTCGGTCTGGCGCTCGCCGTCCGAAACACCGGCGTGCAGCATGTCGAGGACCTCGCGCGGCAGCGGGTTGCCCTGCGCGTCGGTGCGGCTGTCCTGGCCGACGAGCAGGATGTCGATCGCGCCGTCCAGCGGTTTCGCGGGCGGGTGGCCGTTGTCCTCGAAGATGTTCGTGGTCGCGAAGCCCTGGGACGGGTCACCGATGAACTGCCAGCCCCACCAGGTCAGTGCCAGGATCGTGATCGAGACCAGGCTGAACACGACCTTCACGCCACGGCGGGCGAACACCACGACGCCGCCGCCACGGCGCGCCGGAATGGGTGGCCCGGGCCACTCGGTCACGTGCGGTCCTCCACGAATCTCCCCAGGGCACACGCGTGCCTCGTCCATAACTCTACTGATCCTCGTGTTAGACGTCCGTAGGCTGGTGAAAGGTTGCCCCGGTCGTGACACACTCGGCCGGTCAGGAAGAAGCAGAGGGAGGATCGCGGCATGCGAGTGCTGGTCACCGGTGGCGCCGGGTTCATCGGTTCGCATTACGTCCGGCAGGTGCTGACGGGTGCGTACCCGAGCTTGGCCGACGCCGAGCTGATCGTGCTCGACAAGCTGACCTACGCGGGAAACGAAGCGAACCTGGAGCCCGTGCGCGACAACCCGCGCTACCGGTTCGAAAAGGGCGACATCTGTGACGCCGCCCTGGTCGGTGCGCTGATGCGGGGTATCGACCTGGTCGTGCACTTCGCCGCCGAGTCCCATGTGGACCGTTCGATCGCCGGCGCGGCCGACTTCGTGCTGACGAACGTGCTAGGCACGCAGACCCTGTTGCAGGCCGCGCTGGAGGCGGGGGTCGGGAAGTTCGTCCACGTGTCCACCGACGAGGTCTACGGCTCGATCGACAAGGGATCCTGGGACGAGGACCACGCGCTGGAGCCGAATTCGCCGTACTCGGCGTCGAAGGCGTCCTCGGATCTGCTGGCCCGTTCGTTCTTCCGCACGCACGGATTGCCCGTCTGCGTCACGAGGTGCTCGAACAACTACGGTCCGTACCAATTCCCCGAGAAGGTCATCCCGCTCTTCGTGACCAACCTGCTCGACGGCAAGAAGGTCCCGCTCTACGGCGACGGGCTCAACGTACGTGACTGGCTGCACGTGGACGATCACTGCAACGGCATCCAGCTCGTCGCCGACGGCGGCAGGCCGGGCGAGGTCTACAACATCGGCGGCGGTACGGAACTGACCAACCGCGAGCTGACCGAGCGGCTCCTCGCCGCCGTCGGCGCCGGCTGGGACAGCGTCGAGCCGGTCGAGGACCGCAAGGGGCACGACCGCCGGTATTCCGTCGACATCACCAAGATCTCGCGGGAGCTCGGTTACGCGCCGCGTAAGTCCTTTGAGGACGGTCTGGCCGACACGGTCGCCTGGTACGGCGAGAACCGGTCTTGGTGGGAGCCGCTGAAGACGCGTGCGGGGGAGTGAAGAAGTGCTGAGCATTCTCGTACCGGGCGGATCCGGGCAGCTGGGGCGGGACCTCGCGGCGCTGGCCGCGGGCTCCATCGACGCCACGACCCCGTCGTCGTCGGAGCTGGACGTGCGCGACACCGGTCAGGTCATCGCCGCGGTGACCGAGCTGGCGAGCCGGGCGCGGGCGGCGGGAAGGTCGCCGGTGGTGATCAACGCGGCGGCGTACACCGCGGTCGACGCGGCGGAAACCGATGAAGAGCGGGCGTTCGCGGTGAACGCCGACGGCCCCCGGGTGCTCGCCGCGGCGTGCTCGTCGCGCGGGGTGCCACTCATCCACGTGTCCACGGACTACGTGTTCGCGGGCGACGCGACTTCGCCGTACGAGACCGATGATCTCCTGGGGCCGCTCAACGCCTACGGCCGGACGAAGGCGGCCGGGGAGGACGCGCTGCTCGGTTCGGGTGCCCGTTCGTGGATCGTGCGGACGTCCTGGGTGTACGGAAAGACCGGGGCGAACTTCGTGGAGACCATGGCGCGCCTGGAAAAGGAGCGCGACGAACTGTCCGTTGTGGACGATCAGACCGGTTCGCCGACCTGGTCCCGCGACCTCGCCGCGGGCCTGCTGGAGCTGGCGGGCCGGATCGCCGCCGGTGAAGGGCCGTCGCAGCGGGTGCTGCACTGCACGGGTGGTGGGTCGACGACGTGGTGCGGGTTCGCGAAGGCGATCTTCGCGGAGCTGGGCGCGGATCCGGCGCGCGTGAAGCCTTGTACGACGGCGGAGTTCCCACGTCCGGCGGCGCGCCCGGCGTACGGGGTGCTGTCGAACGCGTCCTGGCGTGAGGCGGGCCTCACTCCGCTCCGGGGCTGGCCTGAGGCGCTGAAGGCCTACTTCGCTTCCTGATCACGCGAGTTCGCCGTTCAATCACGCGAGTTACGTCCTCAATCACGTGAGTTACACCTTCAATCACGTGAGTTCGCCTTTGCCGCACGGAGGGCTCGCGTGCGTGAATGGCGAACTCGCGTGATCAGACGGCGAACTCGCGTGATTGGGGGCGTAACACACGTGATTGGAGACGTAACTCGCGTCAGTGCTTCGTGCTCGCCTGGCGGTACGCGGCGACGGTGAGTTCCGCGCACGCCCGCCAGGTGAAGTTCGCGACGTGCGCGCGGCGCGCGGCCGAAGTGGCGACGGCGTGCGGGTCGCTGACGGCGATCCGCAGCGCCTCCACGAGCCCGTCGACGTCTTCGTAGGGGACCAGGCTCGCGCAGTTTCCCGCGACCTCGCGCAGCGCCGGGATGTCCGTGCACACCACGGGGACGTCCGACGCCAACGCTTCCAGCACCGGGAGCCCGAAGCCTTCGTCGCGCGACGGCAGCACCAGCGCGCTGGCCCCGGCGACGACGCGCCGGAGGTTCACGTCCGACAGGTAGCCCACGTGGCGCGAACGAGAATCCACCGCGAACGAACCGGGACCGACGAACACCAGATCGGGCAGGTCCGGCGCGGACTCGTGCGCCTGCCTAAGCCAGTGCAGGCCCTTCCGGGGCCCGGGGGCGCCGGCGAAGAGCAGGTACTTGTCCGGGAGCCCGAGTTCCTTGCGGCGTTCCGGGTCCGGCGGGCGGGCGGTGAACCAGGCCGGGTTCACCCCGAGCGGGGTGACGATGATCTTGCCGCGGTCCACGTCGAGCCGTTCGGCGACCTGGTCGGCGACGGCGTTGGTGGGCGTGCAGATCGCGTCGGCGAGCCGGGCGCCGCGCCGCACCAGCCGCGGCAGTTCGTGATCGCTCGGCGCGAGCTCCTCGGGAGCGTCCAAAAAGGCCAGATCGTGGATGGTCACCACACCCGCCGCGCGGAACCGGCCGGGCAGCACGAAGTTGGTGCCGTGCACGACATCCGTCGGCCCGGCGAACAGCTCCACCGGCGGCAGTTGTGAACGCAGCCAGGCCTTGCGCAGCAGTCGCGCCGCCACCGGCATACCGCGCGCCCGGACGCCGTGCGGGAGTACGTGCCGCAGCCTTCGCCAGCCGCGCAACGTGAACGCGACCGCACGAGTGTCCACTTCGGACATCGAGGCGAGCTCTTCGGACAGCGCGACGGTGTACCGGCCGATACCCGTCCTGGCGCCGAGCAGCGGGGTCCCGTCGAGCAGGACGCGCAAGGGACGGTCAGCCACGGCCGAGCCTCTGCTTGGCGACCTTGACCACGCGGCCGCCGACGCGCCGCGCGAGTTCCTTCGGGCCGCCGTCGGCGAGGTACTCGCGGATCAGTCCGACGTCGCGGCGCAGCATTTCCTTGCCCCGCACCGGTTCGGCGACCACGAGGTCGGCGGAACCGGGCAGCCGGTCGGCGGCGGGCCGCGGGTTCCGGCAGAACTCCACCAGCGGCTTCAGTGCCTCCGGCCAGGCGTACCGCCGGGCGACCGCGGCCATCCGTTCGACACAGCCCGCGGCGAACTCCTCGTCGTACAACGCCTTTTCCAGCGCGTCGGCCAGCGCGTCCACGTCCTCGGCCGGGACGACGACACCGAGCCGTTCCTCGCGGACCAGGTCGGCGAACGAGTCGCCGTCGGTGGTGACGATCGGCAGTCCGGCCCACAGGTAGTCCAGTACCCGCGTCCGGAACGCGAACGTCGTCTCGACGTGCTCGTAGTGCGTGGTGACGCCGCAGTTCGCGTCGAGCAGCCAGTTCTGACGCTCCTCGTACGGCACCCACTGCTGGTTGAAGAACACGTGCTTGCCGGTGAGCCCGAGCGTGTCGGACAGCAACATCGTGCGCGCGCCGATGTCCATCTCGGTGACCTCGGGGTTGGGATGCTTCATCCCGAGGAACACCAGGCGGACGTCACCGCGGCGCTGCCGCAGCAGTTCGATCGCCCGGACCAGGGTCAGTGGGTCGAACCAGCTGTAGACGCCGCCCGCCCACAGCACGACGTGGTCGGTCTCGCCGATTCCGTCCAAAGTGGACCGGAGTCCGGGGCCGGTGCGCACCGGGGCCTGCGACGGCAGGCCGAACGGGACGATGGACAGCAGCGATTGCGTGGTCGGGTCGGCGTCGTACAGGCGCGGTGACAGCCTGCCCATCGCGGCGAGGTGGCCCAGCCAGAAGTGGCGCTGACGGTCCGAGGCGCAGAGGAAGAAGTCGCCGCGTTCCAGTTGCGCGTCGAGGACCTTGGTGACCCCGATGAGATCCAGTGCCCGCTTGTCGTCGGGAACGCCCTTGCCCTGTTCGAGCAGTTCGAGGTGCATCGGGTCGTACAGATCCGCGACCACGATCTTGTGCGCGTACTGCTTCTTCAGCGAGGGCGCGAGTTCCAGCACGTGGCCCTGCAGGACGATGATGTCGGCCCAGGCGATCGGCGTCTCCAGGTCACGCCGGGTGGCCGCGCTGACCCGGAACGCCGCGGGCGGCGGATCGGCGAGCGGGTTGACCGTCACCAGGTGGACGTCGTGTTCGGTGGCCAGCGTCGCGGCCATGTTCCACGCGCGGATCGCCGGGCCCGCCATGCGTTCGGTGATCGCGTCGCCGGTGATCACCAGTACCTTGCGACGCTGCCCGAAGAGCGCGTCGATACCGAACGTCTCGACCAGGATTTCGTGCGCGGCGAGATAGCGCGGCAGCGGATACGCGGGCTCCAAAGCCTTGCGCAGCAAGGGAAGCAGATCGGCGTCCGTGCGGACGCGGGCGGCCTGTTCGGCGGCGCGCGACTCGGCGAGCGAGGGCAGCAGTTCGACGAACTGGTCGATCGCCAGCACGCCGGCCAACGTCGTCCTCGGCACCTCGACCGGGCCGGTTTCGGCAGGGCCGACGCCCTGGGCGAGATCGAACCGGGTGGCGTCGAGGTCGCCGCGCGCGGTCGCCCGGCGGACGGCCAGCGCCAGCGCGGCGGGCAGGGCGCGCGTGAGGGTTTCGTCGGAAAGGTTCTTGTACAGCGCCGCCAACGCGTTGCGCTCCAGCAGGAACGTCTCGCGTCCGGAGTCCGGTGCGTCCACTGTGGACATCGTGGCGTGGTGGCGGTGGTAGGTCAGCGACTCCGGCACGTAGCGCACGCGCCAGCCGCGCAGGTTCAGCCGCCAGCCGAGGTCGACGTCCTCGTAGAACATGAAGAACCGCTCGTCGAAGCCGCCGAGTTCGGCGAACACCCCGGCGCGGACGAACATCGCCGAACCGGTCGCGAACAGGACGTCCTTGGCGATCTCGTGTTCGGCGGCGGGGACGTCGGACAGCGGGCTGCCGGCGTGGCGCTTGTAGCCCATGCCGAACCAGGTGAGGCCGGCGTCGACGAAATCGGTGCCGGTGCCGTCCCAGTCGAGGACCTTGCTGGCCACCGCGGCGACCGTCGGCTGCGCGCGCAACTCGGCCACGGCCGCGCCGACCCAGCCGGGAGCCGGGCGGGCGTCGTTGTTGAGAAAGGCGAGGACGGTGCCGGTGGCGTGCTGCGCGCCGAGGTTGCAGCCGCCCGCGAAGCCGGAGTTCACCGGGGACTCGACGAGCTTGACCCCCGGGGCCGCCGCTCTGATCTCGGCCACGTCGGTGCCGCCGGAGGCGTTGTCGACGCAGATGACCTCGAGGTTCGGGTAATCGTGTTCGGCGAGCGCGCGCAGGCAGGTGACGGTGTCGGCCGCTCCCCGGTAGTTCACCACGATCACCGAGACGACCGGTTGCGTTTCCCCCTGCGCCAAAGCCGTACTCCCTGCTCTCGATTGGGGCAGCGTCAATGAAGAGCCCGTGACCGCTTCGCGTCGCCAGGGCGCTCGTTCGCCTGCCCACCACTCTGGTGATGGGGCGCCCTGCCACCGCGAAGCGGGGCCTTCGGCCGGGGCGGGCTCCCGCGAGGGCCCTTCTCGGACTCAACCTTCATCTCCGTCTTCTGGCAGAGCTTAATTGCCCGCCCACGCGTCCCAGACCGCGCCTCGGCCCAGTGTCGCCCGCCGCCCGATGGCACGCCGCTCGAGCAGCGTGCGCGGCAGCCGGGTGGCGACGGCGCCGAGGACCCGGCACCGGAGGCTCAGACGGAAGTTCGGTGCCGCTGGTTTCCCTCGGAGGGGCAGTACCAGGGTGAGCACGGCGAACTTCACCAGCTGGCGGATCGCCACCGCGCGCGGAGCACACCGCAGGAGGGTCAGGAGGCGGTTGCGTTCATTCCACAGATGGAACTGGACCGAACCCGGCCGGGTGCTCGCGCCGTGCTGATGGGTGACGTCGGCGTCGGCCCCCACAACGTCCCAGCCCGCCAGCCGCAGCCGCCACGCGGTGTCGGTGTCCTCGTAGTAGCAGAAGTAGGACGCCGGGACGCCGCCGACGGAACGGAGTGCCTCGACGTCCAGCACGGCCGCGCCCCCGCAGAAACCGAAGACCTCGTCGGCGGGTTCCGGCAGGTCGGCGCCGTGGCCGTCGGCGGTCAGGCGGACGCCGGTGGACTGGACGGTCCCGTCGGCCAGCGTCAGCCGGGCGCTCACGGCGGCGGCGAGCGGAGCCTTGGCGAGGGTGTCTTCGCAGGTCGCGAGCCACTCCGAGGCGGGGGCGGCGTCGTCGTTCAGCCAGGCCATCAGCGGGGTGTCCACGTTGTCCAGTGCGGCGGCCATGGCGCCCGCGTACCCGGTGTTGCGCCGCAGGCGGAGCACCTCGGGCTTCGAGGGATGGGCGGCGAGCAGGGCGGCCGTCCCGTCGTCGGAGGCGTTGTCGACGACCAGCGTCCGATGCGGGCGGGACTGCGCGGCGAGGGCGTCGAGGCAGGCGGTGATGTGCGCGGCGCCGCGCCAGGTGACCACGACGACGGTGGTGCTGGTCATGCCAGAGAGAATAGAGACCATGCCCGAACTGGTCGTGCTCGCCGAGCAGCTGCTGGCGCCGGTCCCCGGCGGGACCGGCCGGTACACCGGCGAGCTGCTGCGGGCGCTCGCCGAGACCGCGCCACCGGGATGGACGGTGTCGAGCGTGGTCGCCCGGCACGCCGACATCGAGGCCGCGGTCGTCGAAGGGGTCGAGGGCCCGCGCGTGCTGCCGATCCCGCCACGGGCGCTGATCGCCGCTTGGCAGCTTGGCCTGCCGTGGTGGCCAGGTGGCGACGCGGTCCACGCGCCGACGCCGCTGGCGCCCGCCCGGGTGCCGAGGGGGCGGACGCTGTCGGTCGCGGTGCACGACACCGTGCCCTGGACCCATCCCGAGACGCTGACCCCGCGTGGCGTCGCGTGGCACAAGGCGGTGATCGCGCGGGCCGCGGCGCGGGCGACCGCGCTGACCGTGCCCACGCAAGCGATTGCGGACGAGCTCACCGCGCTGGTGCCGGTGTCGGTTCCGCTGCATGTGATCCCGCACGGTGTCCGCCCGCCCGCCGGGTTCGCCGAGGTCTCGCTGCCGGTGCGGTACGTGCTCGCGATCGGGACGATCGAGCCGCGCAAGGGCATCGACGTGCTGATCGACGCCGTCGGCCGGATCGGGGTGCCGCTGGTGCTGGCTGGCCAGCCCGGGTGGGGTGGCATCGACCCGGTGGCGCTGGCGCGTGAGCACGGCGCCGACGTCCGTGTGCTGGGGAAAGTGAGCGACGCGGAACTGGCGTTCACGGTGCGGGGCGCGTCGGTGCTGGCGATGCCGAGCCGGGCGGAGGGGTTCGGGCTGCCGCTGATCGAGGCGATGGCGGCCGGGGTGCCGGTGGTGCATTCGGATGTCCCGGCACTGGTGGAGGTGGCCGGGGGAGCTGGTGTGGCCGTCCCTGTCGGCGATGCGCAAGCGCTTGCGGACGCCCTTCGCGACGTACTTGACGATGCGGAGCACGCGGCAGCGCTGCGTGACAGTGGTCTCAGCCGTTCGAGTGAGTTCACCTGGCAGCGTGCCGCCTCGGCCGTTTGGGGGCTCCACCAGCGAGATCGGGTTGCCTGACAAGACTCAGCCGGAGTTTCCTCGCCTGAAGTGAATCTGTCGGTTCCTCACCGCGGAGCCGGTGAGCCGCCGTACCCTCCTAGGGTGACCGATGACCCTCGCGTGCTGATCGACGCGACCGCCGTCCCAGCGGACCGGGGTGGCGTCGGACGTTACGTGGATTCGCTGGTCGCGGCACTGGACGAGGACGGCGCGCGGATCACCGTCGTCTGCCAGCCCCGGGACGCGGTGTTGTACGACCGGCTGGCGCCCGGCGCGCGGATCGTGCCCACCTCGCCATCGACGTCGACCAGGACGGCCAGGTTGACCTGGGAGCAGGCGACCCTGCCCCGGCTGGTCCGGCGGCTCGCCGCCGACGTCGTCCACTCACCGCACTACACGATGCCGCTGGCCAGCCCGGCCGCTTCGGTGGTGACGCTGCACGACGCGACCTTTTTCACCGACGCGGTGCTGCACTCTTCGGTGAAGGCGCGCTTCTTCCGCGCCTGGACCGCGACGGCACTTCGCCGCGCGACGCTGTGCGTCGTGCCGAGCATCGCGACGGCGGCCGAACTGGAGCGCGTCGGCCAGGTGCGGACGGCGGAACTGGAGATCATCCATCACGGCGTCGAACCGGACCGGTTCCATCCGCCGTCGCCCGCCGAGATCGAGGCCGCGCGGCAGGCCGTCGGACTCGGGAAGACCCCGTACGTCGCCTTCCTCGGCGCGCTGGAACCGCGCAAGAACGTGCCCGCGCTGATCCGCGGCTTCGCGCACGCCGTGATCGGCAGGCCGAACCCGCCGGCGCTGGTGCTGGCCGGGCAGCCGGGCTGGGATTCGCAGGTCGAACGCGCCCTCGACGCCGTACCGCACCGGCTACGCGTGATCCGGGCCGGATACCTGCCGTTCGACACCCTCGCCGGCTTCCTCGGCGGCTCCGAACTGGTGGCCTACCCGAGCCTCGGCGAGGGTTTCGGGCTGCCGGTGCTGGAGGCGATGGCGTGCGGCGCGGCCGTGCTCACGACCCGGCGGCTTTCGCTGCCGGAGGTCGGCGGGGACGCGGTCGCGTACTGCGGGGTCGGCGCCGGAGACGTCGCGGCGGCCATCTCGGAGCTGCTCGACGCCCCGGCGAGGCGGGCCGAGCTGGCCGAAGCCGCGCTTCGGCGGGCGAAGGAGTTCTCGTGGGCGATGACCGCGGAGCGGCATCGGGAGGCTTACGCGAAGGCTTGGCACCGGCACGCGCAGAGGCGGGCGGGCTGACCATCGCTCACGAGGTGGGTGGGGGCGTGGTCGCGTTCGGTGACGGGTGGACAATGACCGCGTGACTGAGCACCCCAGCTACGGCGACGGGCTCGCCGTCGTGACCGTGACGTACTTCCCCGGCGAAACCCTGGAGAAGTTCCTCGACACGCTCGAGAAGGCGACGGACCGGGACCTCCAGGTCGTCGTCGCCGACAACGACTCCACGGACGACGCGCTCGACAAGGCCGCCCGCCGGGACAACGTCAAGCTGCTCAGGATCGGCGAGAACGTCGGTTACGGCACGGCCGCCAACCGCGGTGTCGCGGAACTCGACGACAGCTACGGCTGGGTCGCCGTGGTGAACCCCGACGTCGAATGGGAACCCGGTTCGCTCGACGCGTTGCTCGAGGTGGCCGAGCGCTGGCCGCGCGGTGGCGCGTTCGGTCCGCTCATCCACGACCTCGACGGCACCGTCTACCCGTCGGCCCGGCTGCTGCCGTCGTTCGGCCGGGGGATCGGGCACGCGGCGTTCGGCAAGATCTGGCCGGGCAACCCGTGGACCCGGCAGTACCGGCAGGAGACCGGCACCCCGGTCGAGCGCACGGCGGGCTGGCTTTCCGGATCCTGCCAGCTGTTCCGCCGCGAGGCCTTCGACTCGGTCGACGGGTTCGACACGCGCTACTTCATGTACTTCGAGGACGTCGACCTCGGCGACCGGCTGACCCGCGCGGGCTGGCTGAACGTGTACGCGCCTTCCGCCAGCGTCATGCACATCGGCGGGCACTCGACTTCGCAGGCTTCGGAGAAGATGCTGCGCGTACACCACGAAAGTGCGTACCGCTACCTCGCGGACCGTCACCGCGGTCTCCTGTGGAAGCCGGTCATGCTCGCGGTGAAGGCCGGTCTCGCGCTGCGGCTCAAGCTCGAAACGCGCCGGAAGTAGCGGTTCCGGCCACCGGAATTCGCGCGACCCGGCTCCCCGCCGTCGTTACCGTCGGTGCATGGACTTCGCCGCACTGGACACCTGGCTGACCCAACGCGCCGGGGAGGACCGATTCTCCGGGGTCGTGCTGATCCGGCGCGGAGACGAGACACTGTTCGAACACGGGTACGGCCTGGCCAGCCGCCGCTGGTCGGTGCCGAACGCGCCGGACGTCCGGTACGACACCGCGTCGATCACGAAGGTCGTCACCGCGATCGCCGCACTGCGGCTGGCCGACGAGGGGCGGCTGGACCTCGATCGCCCGATCGGCGAGATCATCGACCTCGACGGCACGGAGATCGCGCCTGGGGCGACGACGCGGCAGCTGCTCACTCACACGTCCGGGATCGCCGACGACGCCGACGAGGAAGCGGGCGAGAGCTACGAGGCGCTGTGGGTCGACAAGCCGGTGTACTCGGTCGTCGACACGCGGGACCATCTGCCCAATTTCGCTTACCGGCCACCGAATTTCGCGCCGGGTGAGGGCTGCCGATACTGCAATTCGGGCTACGTCCTCGCCGGACTGGTGATCGAAGAGATCACCGGAAGTCCGTATCGCGACCACGTCCGGGAGACCGTGCTCGACCGCGCTGGGATGACCGATTCGGGTTTCTTCGACCGACGCGATCCGGCGCCCAGGGTCGCCGAAGGCTGGGACCCGATCCTCGACGGCGAGCAGATCACCGGCTGGAAGCAGAACATCTTCAGCTACCCGCCGATCGGGACGCCCGACGGAGGCGCGTACTGCACCGTCGGCGACCTCGTCCGGCTTCTGCGGGCGATCCGCGAGGAACGCCTCCTGAGCCCTGTGCGTACGAAGGAGTTCCTCACGCCACAGGTGCTTCACAGCAGCGGCGTCTGGTACGGCTTCGGCCTCGAATTCGTCCTGGGGCCGGACGGCTCGGTGCGGCACTACTACAAGGACGGCGGGAACGTCGGCGTCTGCTCGCTGATGCGGCACTATCCGGCCGAAGGGCTGGACGTCGCGATGCTGTCCAACGCCACGTACGGCGGGGGAGCGGCGATCAAGGAGATCGACCGGGTGATCCGGGCCTCTTGAGCGCGTGCCCGTAACGCTATGAAAGGTCCTTTCCTTGCAAAATTTGCAAGGAAAGGACCTTTCATAGCGTGTGAAGGGGCTAGATGCCGTCCAGACGGCGCGAGAGGTTCGACCGGCCCGAGGGGTTCTGCTTCACCGTCGGCACCAGGCCGCCGACCTCGTTCTCGACCGTCTCCTGCTCCGGCTGCTCGATCAGCGGACTCTGCACCGGCGCGGCTGGCGGCCGCCGGGTGAGCGGGGTCGTGGCCTGCGGCAGGGGCCTGGTCTGCTGGGGAGCGCCGGGACGGCGGGGATACGGCTGCGGCTGAGTCGAGCCTTCGCCCCGCGCCGGCGGCAGGTCCAGCCGCGTCGTCGGCTCGGGTCCCGCGAGCGGGTGGTCGTTCTCGGCGATCAACGAAGCCGGCAGCTGAGTGGTCGTATCCGGGTCCGAGGAACGGTCGATCTCGGCGACCACCGATCGGGGGATTTGCTGGGTGTTCGCGGAGTCCATCGGGGACGTCGCGTTGTCCGGTGTCACGACGAAGGCTCCACGCGCGCTTGCGCGTGCGAGCAAGGCGTCCGCCCGAGCACGGGGGTCCATTCCCCTAGGCCTCCCGACTGACCTGGGGCCCTCTGGGATCAGGGCCGACTGTGTGGTGTCTAGGGTAGGCCCTAGATGCGGCTGCCGTCAGCAGACCCGCAAACGTCTTCCGACAAAAGTTGGCGGGCCGCCAGGACTCAGGCTTCCATGTCCGAAAGGATCCGTGTGCTGGAGTCGGCCTTGTCCGTGCCGCCGATGCCGTAGACCATCGAGATGTTGTTGCGGGCCCCCGCCTCGACCTCGTCGGCCGGGAGCTCGTCGACGTTGCGCCTGTCGCCACCGTTGCAGAACTCGAGCTCCGTGTCGGGGTACGCCGCGCGGATCTGGTCGAACGATTCGTTGATGCCCGGCCCCTGCTCGACGGCGATGTACACGTCGTCGACGATGCGCAGCGCGCGGACGATCCGGGCCCGGACGTCCTCGGTCTGGATCACCCTGCCCTTCTTGAGGACCTGCTGGTGATCGTTGTTGACGATGACGATGAGGTAGCCGGACCGCGCCTGCGCGGACTCGAACAGGTCGAGATGGCCCTGGTGGAGCGGGTTGAAGTACCCGCTGACGATCGAGGCCTTCGCCGGTCGCTCGGTCATCGTCCAGTCCTCCATAGGCTTACGGTTTCAGGTGGCCCGCTCACCCTAGCCGAGTGCCGGGTAGTTTCACCGTGTGCTGTTCCGTCCCGGGTTCTCGCTTGATCTGGACGCGGTCCTGGGGCCGCTGAGCCGGGGATCGCGTTCGCCCAACGTCGTCCGCACCGAGGGCGGCGTCACCTGGCTGGCCGCCAACACCGCGGACGGCGCGGGCACGCTCGCGCTGCTGCGGCGCGCGGACGGCGAGATCGAGGCGGAGGCGTGGGGGCCCGGCGCGGACAGGCTGCTCGAAGGCGTTCCGGCGATGCTGGGCGCGCACGACGACGACTCCGAGTTCGTCGCGCACCACGACGTCATCGCGACGGCGCGCCGCCGCAACCCGGGGCTGCGCCTCGGCTCGACCGGCCGGGTGTGGGACGCGCTGGTGCTCGCCGTGCTGGAACAGAAGGTGACCAGTACCGAGGCGCTGCGGTCGTGGGGTGAGCTGTGCCGCTGGTTCGGTGAGCAGGCGCCGGGGCCGGGCCCGGCACGGCTGCGCGTGCCGCCGACGCCCGTCGCCATCCGATCCATTGTGGACTGGAAATGGCATCGCGCCGGGGTGGACCTGAAGCGGCGGACGACGCTGATCGCGGCGGCTCGCGTCGCGTCGCGGCTGGAGAAGGCCGTCGAGCTGAAGGGTGTCGAAGGCCGGGCCTGGCTGCGGAAGGTGCCGGGCATCGGAGTGTGGACCGCGGCGGAAATCGCGCAGCGCGCCTGGGGAGACCCGGACGCGGTGAGCTTCGGTGACTACAACATCCCGTCGATGGTCGGACACGCACTGGTCGGCACGAAACTCGACGACGCCGGAATGTCCGAGGTGCTGGCGCCGTATTCACCGCAGCGGCAGCGCGCGGTGCGCTACCTGGCGACGGCCGGATTCCGCCGCCCGAGGTTCGGGCCGAAGATCGAACTCCGCGACTACCGCGCGATGTGACCGCGCTGCCACCGCATTCGGTCCTCTGAAGACGGGCGTGGAGTGGGTCGTGGGTGGCGATGAGGTTATTGAGGGGTAAGTCAAACGTGCCGTGGGCGGGGTCGGCGGCGGGGTGAAGGCTCCCTTCGCCGCGGCTGATGCGGTGATGGGAGCCTTCGACCACCCCGAGGGACTGCCACCGCATTTAGTCCTCTGAATGCGGGAGTCAGTTGCCCCAGCCCTGCGGCGGGTAAGGCTGCTGCTGGCTCGGGTACTGCGGCGGCTGCTGCGGGTACTGGTGGTAGGGAAGCGCGGGCGGCTGCGGCTTGCTGTTCGACTTCACCAGGAAGTAGATCCCGACGCCGATCCCGGCCAGGATCAGGACGCCGACAACCAGCACCAAGAGGAAGACCATGCCGAGAGACTATCCGGCGATCCGGTCAGCAGCCCGGCGGCGGTGTCGGCGGCAGGCCAGGGTCAATGCGCGGGACGTTCCTGCAGCCGTGTGCGGTAGGCCGTGACGTTCGAGGCCAGTGCGGCGTTCACGATGGCGATCGCTTCGCCCTGGCTCAGCCCGAGCTTGCGGGTGATCGCGGCGTACTCGGCGGCCGCCTTCTGCGCCAGTTTCCGGTTCTGGTCGCCGGAGTCACCGACGAAGGTGCCTGCCCGGCCGCGGGTTTCGATCAGGCCGGCTTCTTCAAGCTCACGGTAGGCCTTGGCGACGGTGTTGGGAGCGATACCGAGATCTTCGGCGAGTTTGCGGACCGTCGGAAGTTTCGTTCCGACGGGCAGGGTCCGGTCCGTGATCTGTGCGGCGAAGGCCGCTCGGACCTGTTCGTACGGGGGGACCGGTGAGTTGGTGTCGACGCTGACGATCACTTCGTGCTCCAGGGTCTCTTTGTCGGCAGGCTTGATTAGAGCACCGTGCTCGGCGGTGCCGAGCGGGGCCGGTCCGGCTGGCGGATCCGGGCGGCCAGTACGGCGACGAGGGTGATCGTCGCGGCTCCCAGCAGAAACCCCCAGAACAACCCGGCGAATTCCGGTACCGCGGTGGTCATGGGGAGCGCGAGGTAGACGCCGGCGGGCAGCAGGGCCAGCTGCGCGTCCTTCCGGCGGAGCGCGTCGTCCGTGCGCAGGGAACGTTCGTCGTCGGCCAGTGCGGGCTGCTCGATCACCTGACGGACGAGGACGAGTGACAGTCCGCCGAGGACGACGATGCCCGCCGCGTAGGTGAACCCGGCCAGCCGGGCCTCAGCGGCTTCGGCGAGCGTGCCGATGCCCAGTCCGATGGCGATCCCGCCGACCGTGCTGAGCAGCCACAGCACGACCGGGCCGAGACCTGCGACCTCGAGGACGCCCAGCTTCTTCCCGTGCGCGATCCGGCGCGGCAGCGACCGTGCCAGCCGCTGTTCCGCCTTGCGCACTCGAAGGAAGGTCCACGAGATGAGCCCGGCCAGCACGACGAAGCTCACCAGAACCGCGATCAACGCTCCCGATTCGGAGAGCTTCGGCCAGCCGGCCTTCCGGCGCGACAGTACTTCCGGCGCGGCGCCCGCGCTCCGGACGACGAACTCCTGGCTCAGCAGGAACCAGGTCCCCCAGGTCGCCAGGAACAGGACCAGGGCCACCGCGACCGTCTGTCCTTTGATCCGGCCGCGCAGCTTCATCCTGGTCAACTGAAGCCGCTGGGATTCGCTGAGTTCCACCACCGTGTCGCCCCCTTTGTGTCAGCGATCGTATCGCAATGATGACACAATCGCTGACACAAATGCAAGTGGCTGGTGTCCTATGGGTCCTGAGTGACAAAGACCGCGAACTGCCTTGCAGGGCGGCGCCTAGTGACCGGGCGGGACGACCTGCGTCCGGTCGCCGCCACCGCCGGGGACGACCTGGGTGGCGTCACCGCCGCCACCGGACACCACCTGCGTCCGGTCGCCGCCCGCGGGCGAGACGACCTGAGTGCGGTCCGCGGCCGGTGAGACCACCTGAGTCCGGTCGGCGCCGGCGGCCGCCTGCTGCCGAGGGGACACGACCTGGGTCCGGTCCGCGCTGCCGTCGATCGGCGGCCCAGCCTGCGGAGGAGGCGGCGGGAAGCCGGGCGCGGGCATCGACTGGGAGTTGCCGAACGGATTGGGCGGCGGGAAGCCGGCCGGAGGTGGCGGGAAACCGGGCGCCTGGCCGTAACCGGGCTGAGGTGGCGGGAAACCAGGCTGTTGCTGCCAGTTGCCTTGCGGGACGGGGCCACCGGCTGGCGGAGGAGGCGGGAAGCCGGGCGCCGGGCCGCCACCGCCGAAGTTCGGGTTCTGCGGGAAGGTCATCGGCGGCTTCTTCGCCTGGTTGACCTTCACGATGATCACCACGATCACGATGATGACGACGATGATCGCCAGGGCCAGCAGAAACCAGCCGAAGCCGTCACCGTCACCGCTGCTGTGGACCCGGACCCGGTCGAGATATGGCGTCAGCGCCGTCAGCATCATTCCCCCTTCAGGACGTCAGCGGACACCCTAACGGCCGGGAGCGACGGGCACGGCGGCTTCCATCAGTTCGGCGAGATCTTCCGAGCCTTCCGGCAGGGAATCCACCGGCCACCAACGAAGATCGTCCGATTCGTCGCTTTGGACCGGTTGCGCTCCTCGCGGCGCGCGCACCACGAAACGCACGTCGAAATGCCGGGTCGGCACGCCGAGCGAGCACGTGATCGGGTGGACGTCGAGATGCACCGGGGCCGGGTCGATCACGAGGTCCTGGATACCGGATTCTTCTCGTGCCTCACGAAGAGCGGCGTCCGCGAGCGTCGCGTCGCCTGGTTCGCAGTGCCCGCCGAGCTGCAGCCAGCGTCCGACTCGCGGATGCAGGGTGAGCAGCACGTTTTCCGCGTCGGCGTCGAGAAGGACGGCCGAAGCGGTGATATGCCCGGCCGCGCATTCGCGGCGGCAGACGTCGTCGCGGGCGGCGAGGAAGCCGAGATAGGCCTGGCGCAAGGATTCCTGAGCCGCGTCCCCCGGTCGCCAACCGGACAAAGTGGACACAACGTCGTCGTGCAGGGTCACAGTTCGAGAAGTCCTTCACCGGGTTCGACGGGACCGCGCGCGGGCGGGAGCGCGGCGGGATGCCCGATCGCGACGGCGCCGAGCGGTTCCCAGCGCTCGTCGAGGCCGAGCACGTCGCGCACGATGGCCGCCGCGAAGATGGTCGACCCGATCCAGCACGAGCCGAGGTCTTCGGCGGCGAGCGCGACCAGCAGGCCCTGCACGGCAGCGCCACCGGCGACGGTGAACATCGTGTGCTCACAAGCGTTCCGCCGGTCGTCGCGATAGGTGTGCGCGCCCTCGGCGACGAGGAACGGCACCACGACTTCGGGCGCCTTGTAAAGGATGTCGCCGCGGCTGAGGCGTTTCGCGACCTGTTCGGCGGTGAAGTCGTCGGCTTCGAGATCGGCCTGCCATGAGGCCTTCATCGCGTCGAGAAGCTTGCGGCGCAAGCCTTCTTCGCGCAGCCATACGAACCGGACCGGCTTCGTGTGATGCGGCGCGGGCGCGGTGAGCGCCGTCCCGACCGCGCGGCGCAGCACCTCGGGATCGACCGGTTCGTCGGTGAACGACCGGATCGAACGCCGCGCGAGCACGGCCTCTCGGCGGCCCTGCGCGAGGGATTCGTTGGTACCGAGGCGGAACAGGTCCTCCTCGACCGGCCGCAGCAGGTTGCGCGCGGTCGAACCGTCGTCGGTCAGCCGAAGCCCGCGCACGACGGCGACCGGGGTCCCGCCGAGTTTGCCCTTGACCAGATCCGCCGCGGCGGCGAGTTCGTCGGCGATCGCCACCTCGGTGACCGCGAGTTCGTTGCCCTGGCTGTCGACCTCGCCCGCGTACGAGTGCAGTACCCGCAGGCCGGACGCGCCGATCGCGGCGTCGGTCTGCCCGACCCGCCACGCGCGGCCCATCGTGTCGGTGACCACGACGGCGACCTCGACGCCGAGCCGTTCGCGCAGCCCGTTCCGCAGCGCGAGCGCGGAAGCGTCCGGATCGGACGGCAGCAACGCGACCTCGCCGGAGGCCACGTTCGACGCGTCCACCCCGGACGCGGCCTGGACGATGCCGAGCTTGTTCTCGGTGATCACCGTCCGGTTGATCCGCGCGATCACGCGGACGGACTCCTCCTCGACGAGTTTGCGCCGGGCCGCGTCGCGCTCCTCCGGATCGCCGGGGACCCGGATGAGCATGCCCTCGACCTTGGAGACGATCTTGCTGGTGACGACCAGGACGTCACCCGAGCGCAGCCACGGGGCCGCCTCGACGATCGCCCCGGTCAGGTCGTCGCCGGGGCGGAACTCCGGCAGGCCTTCGACCGGCAGGATCTCGATCTTCGCGGAAGCGTGGTCAGTCAACGGAAACTCCCGCCAGCTCGAAAGCGGCGCGCACCATGGCCGCCGTAGCGTCCACATCGGACATCAGCAGGGGTACGTCGCGGACGGCGACTCCCGGCACGTCGACGGTCTCGCCCTCGGAGACCAGCCAGCCGTCGAGCACGCCGCCGGATTCCTTGCGGGATCCGTAATGCCGTCCGACTGCCTCGGCCGAGGTCTCCACGCCGATCGCGCTCAGGCACGCGTCGGCCATCCCGCGCAACGGCTTCCCGCCGATGATCGGCGAGACACCGACGACCTTGGCGCGCGTCTTCCGCAGCGCGTCGCGGATTCCCGGGACGCCGAGCGTCGTACCCACCGAGACCACCGGATTGGACGGCGCGAACAGCACGATGTCGGCGGCCGCGATCGCGTCGAGCACGCCCGGCGCCGGTTTGGCCTCGTCGGCGCCGACGGCGATGATCGAATGCGCCTTCGGCTCGGCGCGGTAGCGCACCCACCACTCCTGGAAGTGGATCGCCTTGCGCTGATCCGGATCCTCGGGGTCGTCGATCACGACATGCGTTTCGACGCGGTCGTCCGACATCGGCAGCAGCCGTACACCCGGCTGCCAGCGATCGCACAGCGCCTCGGTGACCTGGGACAGCGGATAGCCCGCGCGCAGCATCCGCGACCGGATCAGATGCGTCGCGATGTCCTTGTCGCCGAGGCCGAACCAGGTCGGCTCGGCGCCATAGGCGGCGAGTTCCTCCTTGACCGTCCAGGTCTCCCCGGAGTGGCCCCAGCCGCGCTCTTCGTCGATCCCCCCGCCGAGGGTGTACATGCAGGTGTCCAGGTCCGGGCAGATGCGCAGACCGTGCATCCACACGTCGTCCCCGGTGTTCACCAGCGCGGTCACCTCATGCGGTGATTCCGGCGCGGAACCGGTCGCGGGAAGACCCAGTGCTTGTTTGACCCCCAGCAGGAAGCGGGCCCCGCCCACTCCGCCGACCAAAATGACGACCTTCACGACGGGCGATCCTCGCACGCCCCCGGAGCCGGGGCCCAGTAGCGGTACCTGTGGTGCTCCGTACAGCCCAGGCTTTCGTACAGCTTCAGGGCGCCGGAGTTCGCCTCCGCGACCTGCAGCACCATGCCGGTCGCGCCCTGAGCGGTGCCCCAGGCGCCCACGGCGTTCATGAGGCCGCGGGCCAGGCCCCGCCGCCGGAACTCCGGCCGTACCTCCAACCGGGCGATGTGCAGCCACTCGCCGACGACCGCTCCGCGCACCGCGCCTGCCGTGACGCCGTCGATTTCGACCACCCCGAAGCCGACCTTGCCGGTGCCGAGGACATGCCGTGGCGCTTCCGCCGGATGCGCGCCGCCCGCCGCCATTTCCCACCATCCGGACGTCGGTTCGTCCAAAATCGCCGCTCCGGTCGAGGTCCCGCGCGAGAGCGGCCCGGTCAGCACGCGAACCTCGTGCGCTGGGCGGTGTTCCACATAGTGGACCCAGCCGCAGGCGTCGATGGCGTCCTCGAGAGACGTGTTCTGGATCACCTGAACGACGGGCGGGATGCCATGATCGTGGGCGAAGTCACAGACCGCCCGCAAGGCGTCTGGCAGCGGTTTTCCCGGGTCACCGATCGCCAGGGCACTGTTGGCCCGGGCGGTGAACCCGTCCGCCCAGCGGAGCCTCCAGTCACCGATCCGGCTCTCCAGCAGGGGAGTCCAAGCCCGGCTACAGGTGAGCTCGAGCATTTCCGCACTGTTCACGGTTAGATTGTGCCAAGGAAGGCAGTGGAGGGACCCCGATGAGCATCGCGCGCAAGGACGACAGGCACAACGAAGACCTCGTCCGCGAGATCTCGGACGGCTTCAACCGGGCGTTGGGCGCGGAAAAGGCCGTCGAGAAGGACGAGAAGGACGCAGTAGCGGCGAAGCCCGCGGCGCCGAAGTTCGTCATCACCGGGGACAGCAGGGCCACTCCGCCGCCTCGCCGGAAAGACCGCTGAACGCCCATACCCGGGGTACGGATAAGGGTGGCCTAAGCGGGCCGGTGGCGCCCGTGGGCGCGTAATGTCCGTTGCAGACTGGTGAAGCAGAGATAAAGCAGGAGTGCGCAGTGACCTACGTGATCGCCGAGCCCTGCGTCGACGTGCTCGACAAGGCGTGTATCGACGAGTGCCCCGTGGATTGCATCTACGAGGGTGACCGCATGCTGTACATCCACCCGGACGAATGCGTCGACTGCGGTGCCTGCGAGCCGGTCTGCCCCGTCGAGGCGATCTACTACGAGGACGACGTCCCCGACGAGTGGAACGACTACACCAAGGCCAACGTCGACTTCTTCGACGAGCTCGGCTCGCCCGGTGGCGCCTCCAAGGTCGGCAAGACCAGCCACGACCCCGCCTTCATCAAGGCTCTTCCCCCGCAGGGCGAATGAGCCGGGTCGCTCTTCCGGATTTCCCCTGGGACTCCCTCGCCGAGGCGAAGGCCAAGGCCCAGGCGCATCCCGGCGGCCTCGTCGACCTGTCGATCGGCACGCCGGTGGACCCGGTCCCCGAGAGCATCCGCGCGGCGCTCGCGTCCGTGTCGGAGATCCCGGGGTACCCGACCACGCACGGGATTCCCGAACTCAGGGCCGCCGCGATCGACGCGCTGTCGCGGCGGCACGGTATCGAGGGTGTTCCCGAGGCGGCCGTGCTGCCGACGATCGGATCGAAGGAACTGGTCGCTTCGCTGCCGCGGCAGCTTGGGTTCGGTCCCGGCGACCTCATCGTGATCCCCGAGGTGGCGTACCCGACCTACGAGGTCGGCGTGCTGCTGGCAGGGGCTTCCCTGTTGCGCGCGGACAGCACCTTCGCGCTCGGCCCGCAGCGGCCTTCGATGCTGTGGATCAACTCGCCGTCCAATCCGACCGGGCGTGTGCTCGGCGTCGACCACCTGCGCAAGGTCGTCGAATGGGCGCGCGAACGCGATGTCGTCGTGGTCTCCGACGAGTGTTATCTGGCGCTGGGCTGGGAAAGCGAGCCCGTGTCGATTCTGCACCCGTCCGTGCACGGCGGCTCCCTCGACGGCTTGCTGGCCGTCCACTCGCTGTCGAAGTCAGCGAACCTCGCCAGCTACCGCGCCGGATTCGTCACCGGTGACCCGAAGCTCGTCGCCGGGCTGCTGGAGATCCGCAAACACTCCGGGCTGATCGTGCCTCGGCCGGTGCAGGAGGCCATGGTCGCCGCGCTGAAGGACGACGAAGCGCTTGCCGCGCAAAGGGAACGCTACGCGCGCCGTCGGCTGGTGCTGCGGAAGGCGTTGCTGGACAGCGGTTTCGAGATCTCGCATTCCGAGGCGGGGTTGTATCTCTGGTCCACGCGCGGGGAATCCGCGCTCGACACGGTCGACTGGCTGGCCGATCGCGGCATCCTCGCCGCGCCGGGTACGTTCTACGGGCCGGCCGGTGGGCGGCACGTCCGGATCGCCTTGACCGCGACGGACGAACGGATCGACGCGGCCGTGGAGCGGCTCGCTTCCTGACTAGGGCACGTCGCGACCGGTGAAACCCCGGTAGATGAACCGCGTCAGCGCCTCGATGGCTTCCTCCTCGGAGACCGACGACGGGTCCAGCAGCCACGTGTGCGCGAATCCGTTGACCAGTTCGGCCATCATCGCGAGCGTGACCCGCTCCGACGCCGGGAGTTCCATACCCGCCGCGGTGATGTACCCGAGGTGGTCGAGGAGGTCCGCCGCCTGATCGGCGCCGAAGCGCGCATAGGTGCGCGCGAACTCGTCACTGACCATCGCGGCCTGTCGCAGCGCGAGCATTGTCGCGGCGTTGTCGCGGTGGAAGTTCCAGTACTCGCAGACGTGCCAGTGCACGGCTTGCGGGTCGGTGAAGTCGGGCATGTGCTCCGGTGAGGTCGCGTTGACGTCGCTCTCCGCCGCGAGGTCCTCGAGGAGCGCTTCGAGCAGCTCTTCCTTGCTCGCGAAGTGGTTGTAGAACGAGCCCGCCGCGCGTCCGGCCTCGGCCGTGATGTCGGTGATCTTGGTGTTCAGGTATCCCTTCGCCGCGAAAACGCGCTTCGCCGCCTCCTTGAGCGCGGCCTCGGTTTCCGCCGCCTTCTCCTTGCGGCTCGTCGCCGTCATCGCCACCTCCTTGACAGGGAAGGCTAGCAACGGTCAAACTGAAATCAGATTCACTGAATCAAAATTCACTGGAGGAGAGATGGTCGAGGTACTGATCGCGGGAGCCGGTCCGACCGGGCTCACGCTTGCCATCGATCTCGCGCGTCGCGGCGTCGGCGTGCGGATCGTGGAGAAGGCCAAGGCGTTCTTCGAAGGCTCGCGCGGCGACGGGCTGCAACCGCGCACGCTGGAGGTCTTCGAGGATCTCGGCGTGCTGGACGCGGTCCTGGCGATCGGTCAGCCGCCCGTGGCGATGAAGATCCACCTGGGTGGCGAGGTCGTCGGCGAACGGATGATGGCCGAACTCGCCGAGCCGACCCCGGACGTGCCGTATCCGAACGGGTTCTTCCTCGGCCAGTCGCGGACCGAAGGGATCCTGCGCGACCGGCTCGCCGAATTCGGCGTCCAGGTCGAACTCGGCACCCCGTTGCTCGGCTTCGAGCAGGACGCCGGCGGCGTGACGGCCGAGCTGCCGGGTGAGCGGGTGCGGGTCGACTATCTCGTCGGCGCCGACGGCGGGAAGAGTTTCGTGCGCAAGGCGCTGGGGATCGCGTTCGAGGGCACCACCGACGAATCGATGCGCATGCTGCTCGGCGATGTGCAGGCCGAGGGGCTCGATCGCGCGTACGGACATTGGTTCGCGAAGCCCGAAGACCCGATGTCGGGAATCGTGCTCACGCCGCTGCCCGGGGTTCCGCACTTCCAGTTCGGCGCGCCGCTGGGCGAAGAGGAGGTCGAGGCGTCGCTCGGCACCTTGCAGTCCCGGCTCGACGAGTTGTCCGGCGGCGGGGTCCGGCTGCACGATCTCGCCTGGGCGACGGTGTGGCGGCCCAACATCCGGCTCGCCGAGCGATTCCGGGAAGGCCGGGTGTTCCTGGCAGGCGACGCCGCACACGTCCACCCGCCGACCGGTGGGCAGGGGCTCAACACCGGCGTCCAGGACGCGTACAACCTGGGCTGGAAGCTCGCCGACGGTTCACCGGAGCTGCTCGACAGCTACGAGGCGGAGCGACGCGGGGTCGCCGCGAGGGTGTTGAAGATCAGCACCGAGATCCTCGAGAAGTACAAGGAAGGCGCAGAAGACGCGCACGAGCGCGGCGAGAACACGCGTCAGCTCGACATCGGATATCGCGGCGGCCCGCTCGCGCCCGCGGCGACCGGCCGGATCCGGCCCGGCGACCGCGCGCCGGACGCGCCGCTGAAGGACGCGAACGGCAAGTCCGTCCGGCTGTTCGAGGTACTGCGTGGCCCGCAGGCGACGGTGCTGGTGTTCGGCGACGGTCCGGCGCCCGAAGGCGCGCGGCGGATCCTGCCCGCGGGCAGCGCGCTGTCCGACGCGGACTTCGAGGACGTCGGCGGGCATGCCTTCGCCGCGTATGAAGCCGGGAATGGGCGGCAGGTGCAGATCCGCCCGGACGGCTACATCCGCGCGCTCACCGCCTGAGCGGCCTGGTCGACTTCGGCCCAGACGTCGCGCCACACGGCGCGGACCTGGGCGCGGCGCAGCAGTTCCTTCTCCGCGATGCGGCCGGCGATGAAAGCGACCTCGGAGTCGACGGACGCCGCGACGCCGCGCATCCGATCAGCCGCGACACAGGCGTCCTGGTGGTCCCCGAGGACTGTCTGAAAGTTCTTCGTGGCCTTGATCAGCCGCTGGATCCGCTCCGCCTGCTTCTTCTTCGCGGCGGGCTTGGCCATCTCGGCGGCGTAGCGGAGTTTCTTGCCGTAGATACGAAGCGCGTGAAGGTCGTCGTCCGGGGGATCGGCGGGAAGAGCCTTCACGGCCTTCGCGAGCTTTCGATGCGGCTTCGCGAGACCGGCGACGAGATCGGCCGAGGTCGGGGCGGCTTCGGACGTGGGTTCTTCGGCGGCGGGCTGCCGGGCGAGGCGGCCGATGTCCTGGAGCATCGAGGCGTACCGGGGGCTGGCGAGCGCGCGGGTGAGCCGCCGCTTCGCGACGCCGCGCTCGGTGACGAACTTCGACACCAGGCGGCGCGCGGCAGGCTGGTCGCGCACCTCGAACTCGGCGACGACCTCGCGGAGATGCCCGATCAGGACGTCGTAGTCGCGAACGTCGCCGAGGGACTGGCCGAGCCAGCCGAGCTCGGCGCGCACCGGCTCGGCGTCCGGGCCGACGAGGCGGCCCGAGAGTTTGAGGACGCTTCGCATGCGGCGCAGCGCGACCCGCATCTGGTGCAGATCTTCGGGGTCGGCGCCGGATTTGGTGCCGGGTTCGTGCGCGAGGAGCGCGCGGATCTCGACGTCGAGTTTCACCCGGACGTGGGTGGCCGCCGGATCGCCAGGCCCGGCTGTCGCGGGACGATCGCCGAGCCCGAGTGCGGCCGGAGTGGTCGAAGGGACGTTCTTGCGCGGCAGGGTCTCGGCTGTCACAAGATGAATTCTAGGTGAACCGGCAAGGCGGTCCAGGCCGTGAGAGAAGCAAGGGACCTTTGCTCCCGCTCTCCGGGGGAGAGTGGTAGCAAAGGTCCCTTGCTCTCTTTTCGCAGGTCAGTTGGCGTGCAGGGCCGCGTTCAGCTCGATGCCGACGCCCGTGCGCGCGACGACCTCGACGGCGCCGGTCCCGGAGTTCCGCCGGAACACCGCGCCCGAGATACCGGACAGCTCCAGCGCCTTCACGACCTTGCCCTCGAAGGTCACCTTCGTGCCGGCCGTGACGTACAGGCCCGCTTCGACGACCGAGTCGTCACCGAGCGAGATGCCGACGCCGCCGTTCGCGCCGATCAGGCAGCGCTCGCCGATCGAGATGGTCTCCTTGCCGCCACCGGACAGCGTGCCCATGATCGACGCGCCGCCGCCGACGTCGGAGCCGTCGCCGACCACGACGCCTGCCGAGATCCGGCCTTCGACCATGGAGGCGCCGAGCGTGCCGGCGTTGAAGTTGATGAAGCCCTCGTGCATGACCGTGGTGCCGTTGGCCAGGTGCGCGCCGAGGCGGGCGCGGTCGGCGTCGGCGATGCGGACGCCGGTCGGCACGACGTAGTCCACCATCCGCGGGAACTTGTCCACGCCGTAGACGGTGACGTTGCCGCGCGCCCGCAGCCGCAGGCGGGTCGCCTCGAAGCCCTCGACGGGGCACGGCCCGTGGTTGGTCCACACGACGTTCGCCAGCAGGCCGAAGATGCCGTCGAGGCTCGCGCCGTGCGGCCGGACCAGACGGTGCGACAGCAGGTGAAGCCGCAGGTAGACGTCGTGCGTGTCGCCGGGGGCGTCGGACAGCCTGGCGATGGTCGTGCGGACCGCGACGACCTCGACACCGCGATCGGTGTCCGGGCCGAGCTGGGCGGCCGCGGCCTCGCCGAGGGCTTCGGAGGCCTCTTCGGCGGTCAGCCGTACCGTGCCGGCCTCGCTGTCGGTGCCGTCGGTCAGCTTCGGCAGCGGGAACCAGGTGTCCAGCACCGTGCCGTCGGTCGTGACGGTGGCCAGTCCGACGCCGGTGGCGCCGGTCGTTTCGGGGTCAGGGGTCTGCTCGCTCACGACCTGAACGGTAACCCAGTGACCCTCCTCAGCCGCCGACGAGGCTCTTCACACTGGTCAGCGCCGTCGCCATGTCGGTGAGCGCCTGGCCGCACGGTCCGCCGGGAGCCGCCTGGTCCTGGCAGTTCGCGGCGCGGTAGGCGGCGATCGGGCGATCGAGGACGTCGGCGTGCGACGACAGGTCCGGGCGCCGCTTGCGGACGGTGCCCGCGGCGCTCGAGAGTTCGGTGACGTACTTCTGGCAGCTCTTGGGCGATTCGGTCCCCGGCGCCACATAGCACTGATCGGTGGTCAGCGCCTTGAGCTTGATCGGCAGCACGTCCGGGCCGGTGCCCTGGGTCGGCCGGACCTTCACCGGGACTTCGCTCGATCCGCACCCGCTGAGGACCAGGAGGAGGGCGACCAAGATCGTTCGCATGCGCACTCCTTCACGGTAGCCCCGGGCCCCCGGCGGTACGGTGCGGGCATGCCTTCGCTCGACTTGCACGCCGATCCCGTCGACCTCACCGCCGCGCTGGTGGACATCTTCAGCGTCTCGGAGCAGGAGAAGGTGATCGCGGACACCGTGCAGGCCGCGCTCCAGGCGCAGGCGCCGCATCTCGAGGTGATCCGCAACGGCGACGCGGTCCTCGCCCGCACGAACCTCGGCCGCCCTTCGCGGGTGCTGCTGGCCGGGCATCTCGACACGGTTCCGGTCAACGAGAACTTGCCCGTGCGCCGTGAGGGGGCCGGTGACGACGAGATCCTGCACGGTCTCGGCACCGTCGACATGAAGAGTGGCGACGCCGTCTTCCTGCATCTCGCCGCCGCGCTCCCGGAGCCGAGGCACGACATCACCTTCGTGTTCTACGACTGCGAAGAGATCGACGCGGCGAAGAACGGTCTCGGCCGCATCGAGCGTGAGCTGCCCGAGTGGCTGCGAGCGGACCTCGCGATCCTCGGCGAGCCGTCGAACGGCGGGATCGAGGGCGGTTGTCAGGGCACGATGCGGATCGAGCTCCGCGTCGACGGCGTCCGGGCGCACACGGCGCGCGGCTGGATGGGCGTCAACGCGATCCACGGTCTCGCCGAACCGCTGCGCAGGCTGGCCGAATACACGCCGCGCGTGGTCGACATCGACGGTCTGACCTACCGCGAAGGCTTGCAGGCCACGAAGATCGGCGGCGGTGTCGCGGGCAACGTCGTCCCGGACGAGGCCGTGCTCACGATCAACCACCGGTTCGCGCCCGACAGGAGCCCCGAACACGCCGAGGCACACCTTCGCGAGGTCTTCGAGGGTTACGAGGTCAAGGTTGTCGACTTGTCGCCCGGCGCGTTGCCCGGTTTGAGCGCTCCCGCGGCGGCCGAGCTGGTCGCCGCGGCCGGGGGCAAGGCGGTCGCGAAGCTGGGCTGGACCGACGTCGCGCGCTTCGCGGCTCTCGGGATCCCGGCGGTGAACTTCGGTCCTGGCGACCCCACGCTGGCGCACACCCGGCAGGAGAACGTGCGCGCGGGCGAGATCCGGCAGGTCGCCGCGGTGCTGCGCGAGTTCCTCAGCTAGCCAGGGCGAGCCATTCGCCGAGCGCCTGCTCCGGGCCGCCATAGGTCAGGTGCGAGATGGCGAACATGGGGGCGACCACCCGGCTCCAGGCGTACAACCTGTCCCCGTCGAGCCCGCAGGCGTTCGCCACCGTATGGCAACGGGCCTCGACGCCCTCGTGCCCGGCGCCGCTCACCACGTAGTCGACGGCGTCGAAGCACGGATCACCCACGCAGGCCTTCGGATCGATCGCGATCAGACCGCGCGGGCCGCCGTCCAAGGCGTTGCCGAGATGCAGATCGCCGTGGAGCAGCACGACGCCGGCCTGGGTGTCCAGCAACTTCTCGCAGCGCTCGATCGCCAGCTGCCAGGTGTCCGGGCCGATCCTGGCGGCGATGGCCGGTTCGGTGATCCGCTTGCCGATCCGGTCGAACGACTCCTCGAACCGGCCGCGCAGGCTCCACGGCCAGTCCGCGGGCGGGGCGACGGAATGCAGCGCGGTGAGCAGTTCTCCCCACTGTCCCGGCAGGGCCGACGACGGCAGGTCCTCGGCCGGGGTGCCCGGCCGGATCTCTTCCAGCACCATCGCACCGGCGTCCGGGTCGGCGGCGAGGACGGCGGGCACCCGGCCCGAGGGCGCGAACACCCGCAGCATTTCGAGCTGTTTGGTCAGCAGCGCGCCGTCCGGGCTGAGTTTGAGCACCGCCGGTGTCCTGTCGGACCAACGGCAGCGCAGGACGACGGACGAAGCCCCGCTCTCGAACAGCTCGCCGAGCTCGAAGTCCCATCGAGCGGCCAGCCGCGCGGCGAGAGCGGGGACCCCGGCGAGCCATCCGTCGGCACTGGCGCCGAATCGGCTCACCAAACGAGCGCTGATGTCTTCCAAGTCCACTTCGGTCACTGGGAAACGTCCTCCTCGGCTCCGAGAAGGAGCAGTCCATGCCGCAGTAGGTCCGCGGCCTCTTCGAAGCGCCCCTGATCGCGAAGGAGCTCTCCCGCTTTGTCGATCGAAGCGGCCAAGACGCCGCGAGTGTCGTGGAGGACGGTACGTCGATGGCGTGCGCGAAGCGTGCTTCGGCTGCTTCGAGGTCTCCACGGGCCAAGGCCAATGAGCCCTGCTGGAACGTGAGTGAAGCGGACAGCGGCGAGTCCTCCGGGATGGCTTCGGCTGCTTCGGACAGTAGCGCGGCGGCGTCGTCGAGACGACCGAATTCACGGCAGACGTCGGCGAGTTCCAGCGTGACGAGGTGATCGGGTGCGGCCGCGCGTGACGCGCGAAGGTCCGCGAGGGCGCCTTCGAGGTCGTCGGCACGCCGGTACAGCGCCCGCGCGAACAGGCATCGGGCCAGCACCGGCCGCAGGGCGCGTTCGTGGAGCAGGTCGTGCAGCGCCGACACGGCGGCGACGGCGTCGGCCAGCCGTCCTTCGCCGAGGTAGGACTCGGCCAGCCGCCGCTGGTTCTCGGTGAGTTCGGCCAGGATCTCCTCGCCGCCGCGAGCGAGCCGAAGTGCCTCTCCCGCGTGATGCGCGGCCAGGGCGTTCTCGCCGAGGCGGAGCTGCCCGTCGGCGAGGTACGCGTGCAGGGTCAGGAGCAGCACCGGATGCGGATGCCGGTCGAGGCTCGCGTCGAGCGCCGTCCGGAGCAGGTGCATCGCGTGATGCGGCTCGTCCCGCTCGATCAGGACGTTCGCCCGCAGCGCTGCGGCCAGTTCGCGGTACGGCGGGATGTCGTCGGCGAGCGCGGCTTCGGCGGCGGCCACCGACCGTGCCCTGGCATCGCCCCCGGTGAGCCGCGCGAGCCACAGCCAGGCGAGCCCGGCCCGGCGGTCGCGGCCGATCTTCTCGGCCCGCCGGGCCAGCCGCCGCATCTTCGGCGCTGACCCGTTGCCCGCCAGGAAGTCCGCCGCGGCGGCCGCGATGTCCAGATCGAGCCGGACGTCGTCGCGGGGCGACGTCATGCCGAGCAGTTCGCCGGTGTCCACGCCGAGTCGCGCGGCGAAATGGCGTATCGCGTCACCGGAGGGTGTCCGCGCGCCCGTCTCGACGGACGAGACGTACGCGGCGGTGTAGTGCGGCTCGGCGAGTTCGCGCTGGGTGAGGCCGCGTTCGGCGCGGAGCCGCCGTAGGCGTCCGCCGACCTCCTCACCCATGACCGAGAACGATACGGGCGGGCGTGCCGAAAGGTTGCGCGCGCGGTGCCGCAACCTCTCCAGGCGCCTGCTCGTACTCCTGGATGTGACCGAAGAACTCCGGGAGGGCCGATGACCGCGCGCCGGGTCCTGGCTCTCGTCGTGTGCGCCTTGGTGGTGGCCGGCTGCGAAGCACATTCGGTGGCTCCTCCCGCGGTGACACCGGTCGTCGTTCCCTCGACGACGTCTTCCTCGGCCCCGAAACCCGTGCTGGCACCGCCGTCCGCCGAAATCACCTTCCCGCGGGCGGGATCCGGCCGGTGGCTGTTCCCGCTCGGCGAAGGCTCGGTCGCCGGGCAGACCGGGAGGCTGCTGCGGTACCGCCTCGCCGTCGAAGCCGACATCACGGGCGTGAGCGTCGACGCCTTCACCAAGGCGGTCGAGCTCACTTTGGGGGATCCGCGCGGCTGGACCGCCGGCGGGCGATGGCGGTTGCAGCGGGTCGGCCCGGACGGTCCGGCCGACTTCACGATCCACCTCGCCACGCCGGGGACGCGGGACGTGCTGTGCGGCAGGCCGGACGGCTACACCTCGTGCCGCAACAGGAACAACGTCGTGCTCAACGTCGCGCGCTGGGCGAACGGCGTGCCCGGTTACGGCGCGCCCCTGACGGTCTATCGGCAGTACATGGTCACGCACGAGGTCGGGCACCGGCTCGGGCGCGGTCACGAGCGGTGTCCCGTGCCGGGCGCGCTCGCGCCGGTGATGCAGCAGCAGACGCTCGGCCTGCACGGCTGCGCCCCGAACCCCTGGCCCTATCCCGACGGGACGCAGTACTCCGGGCCTTCGGGGGAGTACGACGATCCGATCCCGCGCGGCGAATCGTGAGTTACGCCCTCAATCACGCGAGTTCCGCCTCTGATCACGCGAGTTCGCCGGTTCCGCACGGCGAGCCCGCGTGACCGAACTCGTAACTCGCGTGATCAGACGGCGAACTCGCGTGATTGAAGGCGTAACTCGCGTGATCAGACGGACGACACGAGGGGTCAGCGGCCCTGGAGGGATTTTACGTTCTGGCCGAAGGTCCAGTTCCGCGAACCGTCCCAGTTGATCGACCAGGTCATGAGGCCCTTGAGTGCCGGGATGCTGCGGTACGCCTGGGAAACCAGGCTCGGCGACATGTAGCCGCCGCCGGCGCCGGCCTGCGCGGGCAGGCCAGGGGCCTGCTTGTCGTACGGGACGCGGATCGTCTGGCCCTGGATCACCAGACCTTTGTCGAGGCAGTTGGTCTGCGCGACGAAGCCCTGGACCGTGCCGGCCTGGTACGAATCGCCGGAGCAGCCGTACATGCTTCCGTTGTAGTACTGCATGTTCAGCCACCACAGCCTGCCGTTGTCCGCGTACTTCTTGATGATCGGCAGGTACGCGCCCCAGATCGAGCCGTAGACGACGCTGCCGCCGGTGACGTACGCGGTCTCGGGCGCCATGGTGAGCCCGAAGTTCGGCGGCATCGCGGCGAGGACGCCGTCGATGATGCGGATGAGGTTCTTCTGCGACGCGGACAGCGTGCTGATGTTCCCGCTGCCGACGAGGCCGGTTTCGATGTCGATGTCGATTCCGTCGAAGTTGTACTTCTTCAGGATCGGCACGATGGTCGCGACGAATTTGTCCGCCACGGCGGCCGAATTGAGGTCGATCCCCGCGGTGGCGCCGCCGATCGACATCAGGATCGTCGCGCCCGCGTCCTTCGCGGCGCACATTTCGGCCGGGGTCGCGACCTTCACAGTCGCGTCCATCCCGTCCTCCCATTTGACCGTTCCGTCGGACAGGATGACCGGAAAGGCCGCGTTGATCACGTTGTACCCGTTGGCCTTGATCCTGGCGTCGGTGATCGGGATCCAGCCCATCGGCGGATGGACGCCGTTCGACGCGCCGTCCCAGTTCTCCCAATAGCCCTGCAGGACCTTGCCCGCGGGCTTCGATTTGACCGCGCAGACCTCGGCGTCGGGTGACGCCTGCGCCGGGCTCAAGACGACGAGGGTGGTGACGGCGAGTACCGCCGCGCCGGTGATTGCGACCAGCCGAGAGACGCGACCGAACATACCCAGCTCCCATCTCGAAAGCGTTTGAACGAACAGGAAGCGGCCGTTCGGCTCAACATAGGTCGCCGCGCGTGAATGGCGCTACCGACGATCGGGTGGTCTAGACCAGATATCGAAGAGTTGTCCGAAAATGTCCCTCACGCGCGAAGGGCCATCCCACGAGGCCGGGTGTCCTCGTGCGATGGCCCTTCGCCATTCGGGTGGTCAGACGGTGATGGTCCAGCTGTCGAGCGTGCCGGTGTCCTGCGCGTAGGCGTCGTAGAGCACGAGCGTCCAAGTGCCGGAAGCGGCCTCGTTGGTCACGGGGACCGAGTACGTCCTGGTGCCGAGATCCGTGCAGGGCAGGGAACCGGTGGGCTTGACCGAGTACGTGCTGCCGTCCGGAGCCTTCAGGCTGATCCGGAGGTCCTCGGAGCAGGTGTGCGTCCCGGTGATCGACACCTTCACCGGCGAGGTCGCCGCACCCGTCGCGCTGGAGGTGATCGGGCTGTTGACCGTCGCGTAGTCGTTCAGCGCGAAGTCGGTGCCGTTGGTGAACGTGCGCACGCTGACGTCGCCGACGGTGAGCGTGTATTGCGCCGTGCGGTCCACCGAGGTCCCGTCACCGGTCACCGTGATCGTGCTGGTGCCGTTGGGGGTGCTCGCCGACGTCGCGATGGTGAGCGTCGAGGAGCCGCCGGACTGCACCGAAGCGGGGTTGAACGTCGCGGTCGCCCCGGCGGGAAGACCGCTGGCGCTCAGTGAAACCGCTTGCGCCGCACCGGAAGTCGTCGCGGTGTTGACCGTGACGGTCGTCGACTGTCCCGCTTGGACGGTACCGGACGACGGCGAGAGACCGAGCGAGAAGTCGGGACCCGTCGACGTGCCGACGGCGAGCTTCCAGAGCGCGTACGCGATCGCGTCACTGTTCTTCTCCAGCGGGGTGTCCGGGATGTTCGACAGCGTGTCACACGCGCGGTGGTAGCAGCTGTCGAACGGCCGTCCGGCGGTGCCGCCCCATTTCTGTTGCTGCGCCGCGCTCTTCGTGTATCCGGCGCCGGTCGCGAGACCGCCGACCGGGATGCCCGCGCTCTTGAACGACGCGTGGTCCGAACGGCCGTCGCCCTCGGTGTCGCCCTCGGTCTGGATACCGATCGTCCGGAAGTACTCGTCGAACACGGCCTTGACCGAGGCGACGTCGTCGTAGACGAAGTAGCCCCAGTTGTCGGAGCCGATCATGTCGAAGTTCAGGTAGGTCTTGATCTTCGTGCGTTCGGTCTGTGGCAGGCTGTTGACGTAGAACCTGGAGCCGCGGAGGCCGGACTCCTCGTCGGCCCACCAGCCGAAACGGACCCGCTTCGCCATCGCCGGGTTCTCGCGGGCCAGGGTCAGCGCGACTTCGAGAATCGAGGCCGAACCCGAGCCGTTGTCGTTGATGCCGGGCCCGGCGCTGACACTGTCGAGATGCGCGCCGAGCATGATGACCTGGTTGGCGTCACCCTGCGGCCATTCCGCGATGATGTTCTGGTTCGAACCCGCGCAGCTCGTGCAGGACTGCAACGTGACGTTGTAGCCGGCGTCGCGCAGCTTCTGTGCCACGTAGGACACCGACGCCGGGTAGCCCGGCCGTCCGGCGGCGCGGTTGCCGCCGTTCTGGTTGGCGATGGTCTGCAACGCGCTCAGGTGCGCCTTGACGTTGGCGAGCGAGATGTCCGGTGCGGCGGCGGCCGTGACCGCTTGCGCGGGCGCCGTGACGACACCCAAGACGGCGGCCATGCCGACGACGGCCGCTCCTAGTCGCTTTCCCCACTTCATGCCGGGGTTTTCCTTTCTGGGTAATGGTCCGTGAAGGCCTCCTTCCCTACGCCGAAGGCAGGGAAGGAGGCCTTCACGGAACGGGAATCAAACGGTGATGGACCAGCTGGAAAGCGTGCCGGTGTCCTGCGCGTAGGCGTCGTAGACCACGAGGGTCCAGGTGCCCGCCGCGACTTCGTTGGTCACGTTCACCGAGTAGTTCCGGGTGCCCAGATCGGTGCAGGGCAGGGAACCGGTGGGTTTGACCGAGTACGTGCTGCCGTCGGGGGCCCGCAGGCTGATGCGGAGGTCCTCGGAACAGGTGTGCGTCCCGGTGACCGTCACCTTCACCGGCGAGACCGCGTTGCCGGTGGCGGTCGAGGTGATCGGGCTGTTCACCGTGCCGTAGTCGTTCAACGCGTAGTCGGTGTCGTTGGTGTAGGTGCGCACGTCGCCGCCGGTGCCGACGGTCAGCTTGTACTGCGCGGTGTGCGTGCCGCTCGCCGCGGTGCCGGTCACCGTGATGGTGCTGGTGCCGTCAGGGGTGCTCGCCGACGTCGCGATGGTGAGCGTCGAGGAGGCGCCGGACTGCACCGAAGCGGGGTTGAACGTCGCGGTCGCCCCGGCGGGGAGGCCGCTGGCGCTCAGCGAAACCGTCTGCGCCGCACCGTTGGTGGTCGCGGTGTTCACCGTGACCGTGGCCGACTCGCCCGGTTTGACCGAACCCGCCGCCGGGGTGACGCCGACCGAGAAGTCGTCACCCTGCGGGGTGCACGAGGTCGGTTCACCGGTCGCCGCGGGAACGCTGATGGCGTTCCAAGCCGCCTTGGTGGTGTTGAACTCGGTGCACGAACCCGGGTACAGCGCGAGCGCCGCTTCCAGGGTGGCCTTGCGGGCCGCCCGGTGGTTCCAGCTGGAGGTCTTCTTCAGCAGGCCGTTGTAGAAGATCTTCGCGGCCTTCTGGATGCCGATCCCGGTGATCGAGGTGTTGTTGCAGGTCGGGCTGGCCGGCTTGCCGACCGGCGCGGTGCCCTCGGCCAGCAGGTAGAACCAGTGGTTCTGCGGGCCCGCGGCGGCGTGCACCTCGGTGTTCGGGATGGACGACGAGTAGCAGTCGGGGTTGCCGGAGATCCGGCTCGGCTGGTTCATGTAGCGGATCGGGCCGCGGCCGACCAGGTTCACACCCTCGCCGACGTCGTAGTCGGGGACGTCTTTGGCGTTGTTGGCGTAGTGCTCGGTGACGGCACCGAAGATGTCACCGGTGGACTCGTTGAGCCCGCCGTTCTCGTTGCCGCTGCCCGCGCCGCCCGGCGTGGTCTGGAAGATGGCGTGGCCGTACTCGTGCGCGACGACGTCCATCGGGGTGGCCTGGCGCTGGCTGTCCGAGGAGCGGCCGTAGGTGGTCGAGGAGCCGTTCCAGTAGGCGTTGGCCTGGTTGAGGCCGACGTAGGCGGGGAAGCCGCCGCCGCTGCCGTTGATGCCGTTGCGGCCGAGCCATTCGCCCAGCATCTTCCACTCGGTCTGCACACCGAAGAGCGCGTCGACGCAGGCGGTCTCCAGGTCGGTGCCGGAACCGTTGCCCCAGTTGTCGTCCGGTCCGCTGTAGGGCGAGCCGTTCTGGCGGGCGCAGCTGATGTTGGTGCGCTGCGGGTCGCGCATCGTGTACGTGCCGCCGGAGTTCGTCGTGTCGATGGTGACGTTGCCGGCGTAGTAGCTGTTCCCGGCACCCAGCGTGCTGACCTCGTTCGAGGTCGCCTTCGGTGCGGCGGCGGGGAAGTTGGACATCTTGACGTCGTCACGGGTTTCGAGCACCGCGCCGGTGACGCCGTCCACGAAGACGTGCAGGTTGCTCGGGTTCGCCGCCTTGGTCCCGGCCACGACGACCTCGTAGGCGAGCTTGGGGGAGTTCCCCGCCAGCACGACGAGCTTCGGCGCGACCACACTGTCTACTTTGGACATCTGGCCGCGGGCGACCTCGGTGGCCTTGGCCGCGGAGATCTTGGCCTTGGTGTCGACCGAGATCGCCGCGGTCTCGGCGGCGCTGGTGCCACGGACGCGCCCGGCGCCGTCGGCGACGACCACCGCGTCCCCGCCGACGACCGGCAGGCCGCGGTAGGTCCGTTCGTATGCGGCGTAGAAAAGTCCTCCGCCACCGGGGGTCAGCCCGACGCGGCGGAAGTCCTCCTGCGCCCCCTTCCGCAACTGGTCTACACCGGTCGCGGCGGCTCGGTCGGCCGCGCTAGCGGCCACGGCGTCGGGGCTCGCGGGCTGGATGGTGGCGGTGGTCGCGTTCGCCGGGGTCACCGGGAACGTCATGCTCAGGGCAAGGCCGGCGACGGCCGCCAACCCTGTTCTGAGCCCTCGCTGAACGGTCATGTGAACCTTCCATGGGCAGGACCGTGTACCCGTCCGGCCTTCAGGCGCGGCGGGGAATTCGACCTGGCGGGCGCACGGCGGGGACGGGGAGCGTGCCCATTCGGATAACTGGAGTTATCCCGATGGACACGTCCGAGTAAAGGAGCCGGTCGCAAGGTGCGTCAATGGGCCGGATGGCGTAGCGGAGCGGGTGAAGATCGACATGCAGGGAATGAAATGCCTGTGTAGTAAGAGTTTTCCCGCGATACGCGATATATGGCGACTTTCGTATGGTCTTCAGCCGGTCGGCCCGAAATCGGACATAGCGGCCGCGCGTACGCCGCGACGATAGGCCTCGGCGGCCTTTTCGATTAATCCGCGGGCGCGCAACGTGTCGCCCAAATGCAGTGAGGTGGCGACGAGTGCGCCGCGCAGTTCGGACTTTTCCTGTGCGGTGGCCGCTTCTTCGAGTAGCGCGGTCGCCTCGGGCAAGTCGCCGCGCGCGCGGGCGATGAGTCCCAGTAGCCGGAGTACCTCGGCCCTGGCCTCGATGTCGGGGGATCGATCCAGAAGCGGGCGGATCCCTTCGGCGAGTTCGGCGGCCTCGTCGAGTTTTCCTTGGCGGCGGCGGACGTCGGCCAGCTCTATGGTCGCGCCGAGTACGCCTTCCCGCGATCCCGCCTTGGCAAGGAGATCGCGGGCAAGTCGCAGTTCGGCGTGTGCCTCGTCGAGTTTGCCCAGCCGTCGCCACAGGAAGCCGCGCGCCCAGCGGCACCGGGCGGCGTCGCGGTCGTAGCCGAGGGAAGTGAACAGGCGCAGTGCCCGCGAAAGGTCCTTCTCCGCACGGTCGGCCAGGCCGATCTCCTGCCACAGTTGCGCGGCCTGCCGGTGATAGCGCGCGGCGATGTCCGCGTGGCGAGCGGCCGGAAGGACGCGACGGCCTTCCTCGGCGGCCCGGCGGGCCCGGCGGAGCGCGCCCATTTCGATCAGCGGATGGATCAACGCGGTCACCAGCGCGAGTTCCGCGTCGGGATCGCTCGTGCCGGGGGCGCGGAGATCGGCGAGCGCGTTCTCCACGAGCGCGACCGACGCGCCCAGGTCGCCCGAAAGCGCGCGGCAGGCGGCGAGGCGGTTGACGATCATCGCGCGCAGCCGGGGCGACGCGGCGTCGGCGAGTTCCATGGCGTGCGCGAATCCCTTGTCCGCCAACGAGATGTCGTAGCGCTGCCACTGGACTTCGCCGAGATGGAAGCGTGCGTGGCATTGGACGTCCGGCAACCGGTATTCCGCCGCTCGGCGTTCCACTCGCGTGAACTCGCGCTCGGCGGCTTCGAGTCCGCCCTTCTGCAACTCGCGGTAGGCGGTCTCCAGGGCGTCGGTGAGTTCTTCGGCGGCACCGGGTGGCCGGTCGAAGCGGAGTTCGTCGGTGGTGAGGCCGAGCCGTCGCGCGAGGTGGGAGAGCACGTCGTCCGAGGGCAGACGGCGGCCGGACTCGACCTTGGCGAGGAAACCGCGGTCGTAGCGCGGCTCGGCGAGCTCACGCTGAGTCAGCCCGCGTGCCCGGCGCAACCGCCGGATCCGCGCGCCGAGTGGTTCTGCCCCTGGCGGCATCGATCCACGGTAGACGATTACCCGCCGACAACAGTCGGATCCGGTGACTTCCGACCGGCGAAACGGACATATTGACTGGTGGCGTTCCGGGCGCTAGCGTCTTGCGCAATAAAAAGGAAACTTTCTTAACTAATCCATGAGCGGGGCGCCGATGATGGTGAGTTCCTGGTCCCGGACGGTGGCCGCGGTTTCGGCACTGGTCCTCGGGGGTTTGACGGTTCCGGCGGTTTCGGCCGCGGCGGCGGTCCAAGGTGAGGTGCGGGTCGATCAGGTCGGCTACGGCATCACCGAGACCAAGCACGCCTATCTCCTGTCCAGCGCGCCGGGTGCGTTCTCGGTGATCGACGAACGCGGCCGGACCGTCCATCGTGGACGGACCGGGCAGTCGCTCGGCGCGTGGAACGCGAAGTACCCGGCGGTGTATCAGCTCGACCTGTCCAAGGTCTGGATGCCGGGCAAGTACCGGATCGAGGTCACCGGCGAGACCAAGGCGACGTCGCCGACGTTCCGGGTGGACACGAAGGACCGGCTCTTCACGCCGCTCGTCCGTGCCACCAACGAGTTCTTCCAGGCGCAGCGCGACGGTGACGACATCATCCCCGGCCGTCTCGACCGCAAACCCTCGCATCTGGCCGACAAACAGGCCACGGTCTACGAATGGCCGTCGTTCGGCGGCGAATTCGGCGACGAGATCACCGAACCGCTGAAGCCGGCGGGCGGGCCGATCGACGTCGAGGGCGGCTGGGTCGACGCGGGCGACTTCGTCAAGTTCACGTCGAACACGGCGTACTCGCTGGCGGAGCTGGGATACGTGCTCCGCGAGGACTACGACCGGGCGCTGGCCAAGGAGGTCAAGCTCGGCCTCGACTGGCTCGACAAGATGTGGGACGAGAAGAGCAAGACGCTCTACGCCCAGGTCGGGATCGGCACGGGCAGCGACAAGTTCGGCTTCCTCGGCGACCACGACGTCTGGCGGAACCCGCACGACGACGACCCGCTCGACGTGAAGCCGGGTGATCCCAAGTACTTCGTGAAGCACCGGCCGGTCTTCCCCGCGAACCCCGGCGGATCGGGGCTCAGCCCGAACCTCGCCGGCCGGGTCGCCGCCGCCTTCGCGCTCGGCGCCCAGGTCGAGGCGAAGCGGAACCCCGCGCTGGCAAGGGAATACCTCGCCGAGGCCTCGTCGGTCTTCGCGCAGGCCAAGACCGAGAACGTCGGCGAACTGGTCACCGCGTTCCCGCACGCGTACTACCCGGAGTCGTCCTGGCGGGACGACATGGAACTCGGCGCGACGCAGCTGGCACTGGCGGCCAAGGCCCTGCGTGACCCGCGGTCCGCCGAATGGACGCGGCAGGCGGCGCGCTGGGCGAAGGCCTACATCGACCTCGAAGAGAAGAGCACGCTCAACCTGTACGACACCAGCGCGCTGGCGCACGCCGAACTGGCGAAGCTCCTGCGGCACGGTGTCCCGGGTGCCGCGTTGGGTCCGAAGGAACTGATCGGCGACCTCCGGCGTCAGCTCGACGAAGGTGTCGCGAGCGCGGCTCAGAGTCCTTTCCGGACCGCTGTCTCGGTGAAGGAGTTCGACGCGGCCAGCAAGAGCTTCGGGTTCGCCGCGACCGAGCGGCTGTACGCGGACCTGACCGGTGATCGCCGGTACGCGGCGTTCGGCTCACAGCAGCGGAACTTCACCCTCGGCGCGAACGCCTGGGGCATCTCGCTGGTCGTCGGTGTCGGCACCACGTACCCGCGGTGCCCGCACCACCAGGCGGCGAACCTCGCCGGCGAGGAGAAGCTGCTCTACGGCGCCGTCGTGAACGGTCCCAACGGGGCGGAGAACTTCGAGCACATGGAGCTCCCGCCGGGTTCGAAGGACTGCAGGAAGCCCTTCGAAGCCTTCGACACCCCCGAGTCCCGCTACGCCGACGACCTCGCGTCGTGGCCGAGCAACGAGCCCGCCATCGACTTCACCTCGACGGCCATGCTCGCGTTCGCGCTGACCGGCCGTTCCTGAGGCGTGCACGCGGGGCCCGCTCGACGGCGGGCCCCGCGTTCGCGTATCCGACAACTCCTGTTCGCGGCGATGCCGCCGCTCCGGACGGTGACGACGTCGTAGGCTTGGCGGGGTGAGTGAGACAAGCGAGTTCCCCGACGGCCAGTACCCGGAACGTCCGATCGAGCGCCACAAGGGCCCGGTCGTGCTGCGGCGGGATCGCCGTGACCAGGGCAGCACCACCGACCAGCGCCTGCTGGACTCGCGGGGTCCGAGCGACTGGGTGCACACCGACCCGTGGCGCGTGCTGCGGATCCAGGCGGAGTTCGTCGAGGGCTTCGGCGCGCTGGCCGAGGTGCCGCGCGCGGTGACGGTGTTCGGTTCGGCGCGGACGAAGCGGGACCACCCGGAGTACGAACTCGGCCGGAAGATCGGCGGCGCGCTCGCGAACGCGGGCTTCGCGGTGATGACCGGCGGCGGCCCCGGCGCGATGGAAGCGGTGAACCGCGGCGCCAACGAGGCCGGCGGCTTCTCGGTCGGCCTCGGCATCGAGCTGCCGTTCGAGCAGGGGCTGAACCCGTGGGTCGACCTCGGCGTCAACTTCCGGTACTTCTTCGCGCGCAAGACCATGTTCATCAAGTACTCGCAGGCGTTCATCTGCCTGCCCGGCGGCTTCGGCACGCTCGACGAGCTGTTCGAGGCGCTCACCCTGGTGCAGACGAAGAAGGTCACGAAGTTCCCGGTCGTGCTGTTCGGCAGCGACTACTGGGGCGGCCTGTACGACTGGATCGCCAAGACGCTGCTCGCCGAGGGCAAGATCGGCGAGAAGGACCTCGACCTGCTGCACGTCACCGACGACATCGACGACGCCGTGCGTGTCGTCCAGGAGTCGTACCAGGCATGGGAGGACACCCACTGATGGCGGCGCCGCGCCGGGTCTGCGTCTTCTGCGGCTCTTCGATGGGCTTCGATCCGCGGTATGCGGACGAAGCTCGCGCCTTGGGCACCCTGCTGGCCTCGAGGGGCATCGGGCTTGTCTACGGCGGAGCGTCGGTCGGGACCATGGGCGTCGTCGCGGACGCCGCGTTGGCCGCGGGCGGCGAGGTGATCGGCGTGATCCCGGAGGCGCTGGGCAGCGTCGAGATCGCGCACGCCGGCCTGACCGAACTGCACGTCGTCGCCGACATGCACCAGCGGAAGGCGAAGATGGCGGCGCTGTCCGACGGCTTCCTCGCGCTGCCCGGCGGCGCGGGCACGTTGGAGGAGCTGTTCGAGGTGTGGACGTGGGCGCAGCTCGGGCTGCACGAGAAGCCGATCGGGCTGGTCGACGTCGGCGGGTACTACGCGCCGCTGCTGAAGTTCGCCGACCACATGGTGTCGGAGGGCTTCCTGTCGGCGGGGTACCGGGACATGCTGTCGATCGACTCGGACGCTTCGGTGCTTCTGGACGGCTTCGCGGCCTACGTGCCTCCGCCTCGGCCTAAGTGGGCCAAGTAGGGCTTGGGGCTGGTCTCCTTGGTACATGAAGGCCCCCTTCATTGCGCCTAGCGCCGTGAAGGGGGCCTTCATGTACTTGGGCCGCCGCGAAGGGCGAGTTTCTCCGGCTGAGCCGAGGGAAGGGGCCTTCACGCGCGCTGCTTGTGACTTGTGGGGTCACTGGTGCGCTTGAGGTGACCGGCCAAGTCCGTGAAGGACCTCTTGAGGGACCCAGGGCACTTCACCCAGCCAGCTCCACGCGCCCGGAACGCTCCAAAAGTCCCTTTGGTCCCCAAAGCCCCACTCGCGCGTGCAATGAAAGGCTCTTTCCTTGCAAATTTTGCAAGGAAAGAGCCTTTCATTGCAGCGGCGAGGCAGGGGACCCGACCAGCGGGGAGCAAGGGACCTTTGCTATCACCCGGGGGTAGGGACGCTGAGTGACCTAATTCCCCACGCCCCTCACTCCGCGTAGCGGCGTCTACCGACTGTGTGGATTTTGGGACGTCAGATGTCCCGAAACCCACACAGTCACCGCGCCGGCCTGCGAAAAGGGAGCAAGGGACCTTTGCTACCACCCCAGCCAGGCAAGACCGTCAGGCAGCGCTCTGATCAGGCCGTTTGTGGTACGAGTCGACGTACTCCTGCCCCGAAAGCTCCAGGATCGCGTACATGATCTCGTCGGTCACCGAGCGCCGGATCGCGGGCGACGAGTCCTGCCCCTCGTACCGCGAGAAGTCCAGCGGCGAACCGTAGGTGACGGTGATCTTCGCCCGCCGCGGGATCCGCTTCCCGGCGGGCTGCAGGTTTTCGGTCCCCGAAAGCGCGACGGGCACGACCTTCGCGCCGGTCGCCAGCGCCAGCGCCGCGACACCGGTGTGGCCGCGGTGCAGCCGCCCGTCCAATGAGCGGGTGCCTTCGGGGTAGATCGCGAAAGCGCCGCCCGCGTCGAGCACCTTCCGCGCCGCTTCCAGCGCGGCGAGACCGGCCTGCGCGTTGCCGCGTTCGACCGGGACGTAGCCGAGGCCGCCCAGGAAACCGGCCATCAGTTTGCCCTTGAGCCCGCGGCCGGTGAAGTACTCCGCCTTGCCGAGGAACTTGACCTGCCGCATCGCCGTGAAAGTGATCACGCCGGTGTCCAGCGCCGCCCGGTGGTTGGGTGCCAGCAGCACCGGCCCGGTGGCGGGAATGTTCTCCACGCCGCGGATCTCGGGGCGGTACAGCGCCCTGACCAGCGGGCCGAGCACGAATCGGACGAGTAGCGGTAGCAAGGTTCCTCCATCGACAGGGTGTCGGACTCCAGCATGGCACGATCACTACTCATGAGTTGGTTCGAGCGGCGTACGTGGCAGAACCCCGGCTGGACGGTCGATGACATCGTCGCTGCGAAGGGTGACCGGACGGTTTCGGTCGTGCTACCGGCACTCGACGAAGAGGACACCGTCGCCGAGGTCGTCGGGACGGTCCGGCCGTTGCTGGGCACGGTCGTCGACGAGCTGATCGTGATGGACTCCGGGTCCACCGACGCCACCGCCGAGCTCGCCGCCCGCGCCGGCGCGCGCGTGGTGCACCGCGAGGACGTGCTCCCCGACCTGCCGCCGGTGCCGGGCAAGGGCGAGGTGCTGTGGCGGTCGCTGGCCGCGACGACCGGGGACGTCGTCGTGTTCCTCGACTCCGACCTCGTCGACCCGGATCCGGCGTTCGTGCCGACTCTGCTCGGCCCCCTGCTCTGCGAAGAGGGCGTCCACCTGGTCAAGGGGTTCTACCGGCGGCCGCTGCGGCTGGAGAGCAGCGGTGGCGGCCGGGTCACCGAGTTGCTGGCGCGACCGGTCCTGTCGGCGCTGCGCCCGTCGCTCTCGGGGCTCATCCAGCCTTTGGGTGGCGAGTACGCCGCGACGCGCGAGTTCCTGGAGTCAGTGCCCTTCGCGGCCGGGTACGGCGTCGAGATCGGGCTCATTCTCGACGCCGAAGCGCGCTACGGCCTTGAAGGGCTCGCACAGGTCAACCTCGGCGTACGCAAGCATCGCAACCGTTCGCTGCTTCAGCTGGGTGTGATGGCGCGCCAGATCCTCGGGACGGCGCTCGCGCGCTGCGGCATCAAGTCGGACGACCCGGCCCAGCTCACCCAGTTCGCGCAAGTAGGTGACGAATGGCTGCCGGAGGTCGCCGAGGTGTCGGTGAGTGACCGGCCGCCGATGCGGGACGTACGCGGTTTAACCGAGTCGTAGGACCTCGTCGAACCCGGCCACCTGCGACTCACGATGCGTCACCAGGACGACGGTCCCGCGCGCGGCGGCGAGCACATCGGCCAGGACGGCGTCGCCGTGTTCCGGATCCAGCCCTTCGACGGGTTCGTCCAGAACGAGGACCGGCGGCGCCGAGAGCACTGCTCTCGCCAGGATGAGTCGCTGGCGCTGCCCGCCGGACAACGCGTCGCCGTCGGAGCCGACTTCGCGATTCAGCGGCAGGTCGAAACCGGCCGTGGCGCACGCGTCGAGCAGTTCGGCGTCGGTGGCGCCGGGCTTCGCGAGCAGTAGGTTCTCCCGGACCGTCGTGTGGAAGACATGCGCGTCCGCGAGCGCGCCCGAAATCACCGACGGCAGCAGCGTCGGATCGTAGGTCTCCAGCGGTTTCCCGTTCAGCAGAGCGCGCCCGGACGTCGGCGCCACGGAACCCAGCAGCACGTTCAGCAACGTCGTCTTCCCGGCTCCGCTCGGTCCCACGATCCCGACGCGCCTGCCCGGCGGAAGGTCGAGGTCGACGCCGTCCAGCGCCGGGGCCCTGCCCTCGAACCGAACGCCGACCCCTTCGAGCCGCAGATGCCCCGGCTCGGGCACCACGGTGCCGCGCGCGGGCGGCGGTTCCGTCAGCAGCGCGCGCACCCGCTCGGCCGACACGCGGACCTCGACCCAGCGCTGGGCGGCCGCGGTCAGCGGGAGGACCAGCTCGAACACGGCCAGCGCGCCCAGCGCGAGGGCCGCGGTCAGCGGCGGCGAAACCCCGGCGGTCAGGGCGATCGCGACGCAGGTCAGCAGCTGGACGAGGATCCCGGCCGCGGTCAACAGGCTCGTGCGGTTCGCCGTCGCGCGGTCCCTTGAAGCGAGGGCCTCGACGGCGGTGTGGGCGGCGTCCACAGTGGACTCGTGCACACCGTAGGCGATCAGCTCCCGCCGCCCGGTGATCAACTCGACCGTCCGTTCGGCGAGGTCCGCGCGGGCCGGAGCGCTCTTCTCCGCCGCCGCGCGGGTGATCCGCACGCACAGCCACGGCAACCCGATTCCGGCGACGACGAGCCCGAGTGCCAGCACGAGCCCGGCGGCCGGGCTGGCGATCAGCGCGACCGTCGTCGAGACCGCGCCGACGAAAGCGGCGACACCGGCGGGCAGCAGGCACCGCAGGATCGCATCCTGTACGGCGTCCACATCGGACACCAGCCGCGTGACGAGATCACCACCGGAATGCCGGGAGGTGCGGTGCGGCAGCAACGACGTGTACACCCGCGTCCGCAAGGCACCGAGATACCGCAGGACGACCTCGTGTCCGGCCAGCCGTTCCGCGTAGCGCAATCCGCCGCGCGCCAGTGCCAGCGTCCGGACGGCGACGATCGCCACGGTGAGCGACGCCAGCGGCGGCTGTTCGGCCGCTTTCAGCAGCAGCCAAGCGGCGGTGGCCATCAAGGCCAGCCCGGCGATTTCCGCCCCGGCCCCGATCAGCCCGGCACGGACCAGCCGCACCACGTCCTTTGTGGACACACCCCAGACGTTCACACCAGTTCCCGTTCTCGTACGGCGCCCTCGTGGACTTCGAGGACGCGGGTGGCCAGCGCCGCCATCGCGGGCCGGTGGGCCACGAGCACCGCGGTCCGGCCGGTGAGCAGTTCACGGGTCGCGCCGAGCACGGCGGCTTCGGTCTCCGCGTCGAGCCTGGCGGTCGGCTCGTCGAGCAGCGCGAGCCCCGCCTCCGTACGGGCCAGCGCCCTGGCGAGGCCGAGCCGTTGCCGCTGCCCGGCCGAAAGTGGCGCGCCCAGTTCGCCGATCCTGGTGCGGTAGCCGTCGGGCAACCCGCGCACGACCTCGTCGAACGCGGCGGCGCGCGCCGCCGCCTGGACGTCCGGCACCTGGCCCATGGCGATGTTCTCCTCGACGGTCCCGGTGAACAACGTCGGCCGCTGCGGCACCCACGCCGCGCTCGCCCGCCACGTCAGAGGATCCAGCTCACGCAGATCGACGCCGTCGACGAGGACCCGGCCGGACGTCGGCGTCACGAAACCCAGCAGGACCGCCAGCAGCGTGCTCTTCCCGGAGCCGCTGGGCCCGACGAGCGCGACATGCTCGCCCGCCTCGATCGCCATGTCCACTTCGGACAGTACGGTCTCGTCGCCGTACGCGACGCTCACCTTCTCCAACACGATCCGCGGCGCACCGCCGCGGGCCACCCGCGAACCCCGAACCACGTCCTCCGAGCGCACGGCCAGCGCCTCTCGCAGCGTGGCGAGCCCTTCCGCGCTGGCATGGAACTTCGCCCCGGCCGCCCGCAGCGGCAGGTACGCCTCGGGCGCGAGCAGCAGGACCAGCACCGCCGTGTGCACGACCATGCCGCCTTCAAGCAGTCGGAATCCGATCGGCACCGCGACCAGCGCCACCGACAGCGTCGCCACCAGTTCCAGCACCAGCGCGGACAGGAACGCGACCCGCAGCGTGCGCATCGTCGCGTCGGTGTGCGCGTCCGCCATCGCCCGCACCGTGTTCGCCTGCGCCTCCGCGCGGCCGAACACCTTGAGCGTGCCGAGCCCGCGCACGACGTCGAGGAAATGCCCGCCCAGCTTGGAAAGCAGCGACCACTGCTTGGCGGTCTTAGCCTTCGTGTGCTGTCCGACCAGGATCGCGAACACCGGGATCAGCGGCAGCGTCGCGAGGATGATCAGCGCCGACGACAGATCGGCGGCGAACAGTCGGACGAGCACCGCGACCGGCACGATCGCCGACAGCACCACCGTCGGCAGATAACCGGTCAGGTAGGCGTCGCCCGCGTCGATCCCCTTGGTCACCAGGGTCGCGACCTCGCCGGGCTTCTCCGCGTCCGCGCCGAGAAGCCGTTTGCGCAGCCCGGCCTTGACCGTCGCCGCGAACCGGCCACCGACGGAGCCCTGGACGCCCGCGAGCAACGCCCGTGCCGCGATGGCGGCCACGAGCGTCCAGGTCACGCCGCCGCCGGTGAGCAGCGTCGCGAGGCCGTCAGCCTGGACGAGGATCGCCGCGGCGGTCAGTGTTCCGAGGACGGCCAGTACGCCGAAATGGCGTCGCAGCCCGGGAAGGGGAGGCATTTCGAACTCCTAGAAGTGCAGCAGGGAACGCTGGTCGACCCGGTTGTCGTGCCTGCGCCACGTCACCCACTGCACGGCGGCGATCGCCACGAGCGCGGGAGGCAGGACGAAGGTGAGCAGGCTGAGCATCTCGGTACTGGTGGCCGCTTCCGTCAGGCTCAACGAAAAGCCTCCGTCCACAGAGGACACCAGTGCGTCGGGCAGGCGCGCGGTCCCGACGGCCAGCACCGGCGAGGCGGACAGCGTCATCGTGGCGATCAGCGCCGTCTTGTGCCGTCCGGTGCGCAAGGCCGCGGCCGCGACGCCCAGCGCAGCGAACGCCAGCACGATCGCGGGCAGCGCGGACCACGAAACGGTGGTCTCGAAGGCGCCCCAGCCGACCGCCACGACCAGGAACGCGAGCGCCGGCGCGAGCAGCGCCTTGGCGATCCGGTTCGCGCGGGCGGTGAGGTCGGCGGGCGCCCGCACGGCGAGGAAAGCCGCGCCCTGCAAGGCGAACAGTGCGACGAACCCCGCGCCCCAGAGCAACGCGTACGGGCTGAACACCGCGAGGACGTCGCCGCTCGGCTTCCCGGCCGCGTCGAGCGGGAGCCCGAGGACGAGATTGCCGAGGAACACACCCCAGGACACCGCCGTCACCCAGGCGCCGACGGTGATCGCCAGCGTCCAGGCGCCGCGGCCCGCGTCCGGCCGCCTGCTGCGCAGCTGCACCGCCGCGGTGAACGTGACCAGTCCGAGCAGCAAGGTCACCACCGGGATGTACGCCCCGGCGAACACTTTTCCTTCCAGATGCGGGAAAGCGCCGAACAGGACACCGACCGCGGCCACCAGCCACACCTCGTTGGCCAGGAAGAACGGGCCGAAGGCGCCGAGCACGCGCCGCCGCCCCGCCTCGTCACGGCCCAGCCTGCCGAGCAGCATGCCGACGCCGTAGTCGTAGCCCGCCAGCGCGAAATAGCCGGCGGTCAGGAAACCGAGCACGCACCACCAGAGGATCACCATCGGTCAGACTCCGCTCAGGACGGGAATTTCGGCACGGGGCGGGGCCGCCTCTTCGACGGGTTCCGGGCCGCGTTTCGCGACCCGCGACATCAGCACCCAGTCGGCGATCGCGAGCACCAGGAACAACAGCGTGAAAGCGATGAAGGAGAACAAGATCTGTCCCGCCGGGATCGCCGCGACGGCGTCGGCGGTGGTCAGGTGCCCGCGGATCAGCCACGGCTGGCGGCCGATCTCCCGCACCAGCCAGCCGAGGATCGCCGCGATGAACGGCAGCGGGATGGCCAGCACCATCACGTACAGCAGCGGCCGGACCTTGGTGATCCAGTTCCGGAAGAGCAGCAGCGTGCCGAGGATCGAGGCGAGGAAGGCGATGAACCCGATCTGGATCATGAAGCCCAGCGAGGCGCCGACGACGGGATCCGCTCCTTCCAGCTTGCCGGGGTGGTACTCCCCGAGCGGGCCGAACTGGGCGAAGCCGAAGCCGATCACCATCGTGCTGCCGACGAGCGAGGCGAGTACACCGATCCGCATCGAGCGCCGGAAGAACTCGATCTCCTTGGTGCGCTTGGTGAAGTGGTACGCGCTGACACCGACCACGAAGAAGCCGCCGGTCAGCAGCGCCGCGCTCAACACGTGCGGCAGCGAGGCCGTCAGCGCCGGGTTGGTGAACAGCGCACCGAAGTCGTCGAGTTTCAGCACGCCGTTCTCGGCGTGCGTGCCGACCGGGTTCTGCAGGAACGAGTTGGCCACCATGATGAACAGCGCCGAGGCGTACGCGGTCAGCGTGACCAGCCAGATCAGCGTCAGGTGGATCCATTTGTTCAGCCGCCCCCAGCCGAAGATCCACAGACCGAGGAAGGTCGATTCGGCGAAGAAGGCCACCAGCGTCTCGATGGCCAGCGGTGCGCCGAACACGTCGCCCGCGACCGCGGACAGGCCGGTCCAGGTGAGCCCGAACTGGAATTCCATCACGATTCCGGTGACGATTCCCAGCGCGTAATTGATCACGTAAAGCCTGCCCCAGAAACGAGTCATCCGCGCGAGTTCCGGCTTGCCGCCGAACGCGGAGCGTGTCTGCATCACCGCGACGAGTGTCACGAGCCCCAGTGTGAGCAGCACGAACAGGAAGTGGAACGAGGTCGTCGTCGCGAACTGGAGTCTCGCGATCGGGAGTGCGTCCATGTCGAGGCACTGTATACGTAGGCTGGCTACATGTAGCCACTAAATCTATGAAATCGGGGTGATCTCGGGGACATTCCCTGAGGCCGCTCCGGGAATGTCCCGGCTACCCTGGTCTGCGGCGATGTGTAGACTGTCTATCTATGAAGGCCGACAGTCTGCGCGGGCACCTCGACGCGCTGCTCCTCGCCGTCCTCGACGGCCGGAAGCTGCACGGGTACGCCATCATCGAGGCGCTCCAGCTCCGCAGTGACGGCGCGCTCGACCTGCCGACGGGCACCGTCTACCCGGCGCTTCGCCGCTTGGAGCGTGCCGGATTCCTCGCCAGCGAATGGGATGTCGTCTCCGGCCGCAAACGTCGTACGTACAAGCTCACCCGCTCCGGGCAGAAGGCCTTGGCGGCGGAGCGAGCGGAGTGGCAGGAGTTCACCACCGTGATCGGTGGTGTCCTCGGGGGGAGCACGGCATGAGCGCGATCGAGGCCTACATCGGCGACCTGGGCAGACGGTTGCACGGGTCGGCGAGGGCGAAGACCGATCTGCTCACCGAGGCCAGGGACGGTCTGGTCGACGCGGCCGAGGCGTATCGCGAGGGTGGTATCGACGAGGCGGAAGCCGAACGCCGTGCCGTCGCCGACTTCGGCCCGGCCGCCGTGATCGCGCGCGACTATCAGGCCGAGCTGGCGTTGCGCGGCGACATCGGCACGTTGTGGAAGGTCATCGTCGGTGTCCCGCTGATCCAGGTGACCTGGGAGCTGGCGCGGATCTGGACCTATGGCGACTGGAGCCGCTCGGGGAAGCCGAACCCGGAGTGGTACACGGCCGTCATCGAAGTCTTCGGCGTCCTGGTCCTCGTTCCGGCCGTGATCGGAGCGGTTTCGCTTTTCGGAGCGCGGCGGCTGGGGCGCAGGCTCGACAGCGTGAGCCTCGGGAAGCTGACCCGGTGGACGGTGGGCGCCGCGGCGGGCACGAACCTGCTGGCGCTGCTGCTGCTCACCGTGAGCACCACGGTCCTCGATCCGTCGAGGATGAACGTGAGCCTCGTGTGCAACCTGGTGGCGCTCGGCTGGGTCGCCTTCAGTTTCTGGCTGCTCTCACCGGCTTTCCGGCCCCGGCCCGCGCTCGCCGCATGAACGCGATCGAGGCCTACATCGGAGAGCTGGAGGGCCGGTTGTCCGGGCCGTGCTCGGCGAAAGCCGATCTGCTCACCGAGGCGAGGGACGGTCTGGTCGACGCGGCCGACGCCTACCGCGCGGGCGGTGTCGACGAGGCGGAAGCCGAACGCCGGGCCGTCGCGGACTTCGGTCCCGCGGACCTGATCGCCCGCGACTACCAAACGGAACTGGGACTGCGGCGCGACATTCGCGTGCTGTGGGAGCTGATCGCCGGTGTCCCGCTGCTGATCCTCGCCTGGGATCTGGCTCGGGCCTTCGCCGACTGGTCGCGGCTCGATGCGACGCCGTCCTGGTACCACCGCGCGATCGGCGTGGCCGACACGCTGGCGGCGCTGTCCCCGGCCGTCGCGGTCGCCGGGCTGCTCGCGGCACGGCTGCTCTCGCGGCGGATGGCCGGCCCGCCGGTCGCGCGTGCGATTTCGTGGACGCTGGCCGCGGCGGTGGGCTTGAACCTGGTCGCGGTCGCGACGTACGGCGGAGCGACCGGACTGCTGGAGCCCGCCCGCATGCTCGTCAGCGTGCCGTGCGCGGTCCTGTCCGGAACCTGGATCCTGTTCAGCATGCGGCTCACGGTCGCCGCGCGGAGTTGGAGAACCACGGCATGACGGTGATCGAGGCCTATCTCGGGGAGCTGCGCTCGCGGTTGGACGGCCCGGCGTCGGCGAAGCGGGATCTGCTGCGCGAGGCGCGTGACGGGCTCAACGACGCGGCGGACGCGTACCGGGACGGCGGCTGGAGCGAACACGAGGCGCAGCGGCGCGCCGTCGCCGATTTCGGGCCGGTGCACCTGATCGCCAGGGACTACCAGGCCGAACTGGGTATGCACAGCGGCATCCGGACCCTGTGGAAACTGATCCTCGGTGTGCCGCTGATGCAGCTCGCCTGGGAGTTCGCCCGCAAGTGGACCTTCGGCGACTGGTCGCAGCTCGCGCCGACGCCGGGTTGGTACAAGTACATCGCCCAGTTCACCCACGGTTCGGTCTTCATCGTGCCGGTGCTGGGCGTGCTCGCCCTCGTCTCCATGCGCTGGCTGTCCCGGCGGATGGACGGCACCCGGCTGGTCAAGACCGCCGGCGTGCTGATCGGCGAGGCCGTCGGGCTGAACCTGCTTTCGGTGGCGCTGCTGGTGATCGCCACCGGGTTCCTCGACGCGTCGAGACTGTTCCTGTCCGTACCGTGCGGGATCCTCATGGTGCTCTGGGTGGTGGTCAGCGTGCGACTCGCGTTGCTGGCGCGACGATCGTGGCGTTCGTGTGCCACGATCGTGGCGTGACGACCGCCCTGATCTATCTCGTAGTCATGCTGCTGGTGGCCGCCGTGGTGTTTCTGCTGGCCGCCGTGGTGTTCGGCAGGGGTGAGGAACTGGCCCCGCTGCCGCCCGGCAGCTCGCCGACCAGGCTGCCCGCCGAGGACATCACGGCCGAGGACGTCCACGCCGTCCGCTTCCAGATGGTGCTGCGCGGCTACAAGATGTCCGAAGTGGACTGGGTGATGCGGCGGCTCGGCGTCGAGATCGAAGAGCTGCGCGCCAAGGTGGCCGAACTGGAGGCCGAGCGCGAGGGCGCCAGGTGACCGATGTCGTCGTCTCCGTCGACGTCGCGGTACCGGCCGGGACGGCTTGGCTCGCCCTGACGGATTGGGAACACCAGGGCGAATGGATGCTCGGCACCGAGGTCGAGGTCGTCGAAGGCAACGGGCGTAGCGTGGGCTCGAAACTGTCGGCGTTCACCGGCGTGGCCGGGATCGGCTTCACCGACACCATGGAGATCACCGGCTGGGAACCGCCGCTGCGCTGCGTCGTGCGGCATACCGGCAAGATCGTGCGGGGCACCGGGGTGTTCCAGGTGATCGAAAAGGGGCCGCACGCGTCGACGTTCGTCTGGGCGGAGCATCTACGGCCGCCGTTCGGCGTCGTCGGGCGGCTCGGCTGGCCGGTCGCGAAGCCGGGCTTCGAACTGGGACTGCGGCTGTGCCTGCAGAGATTCGTGAAGTACGCGGAGGGGTATCGGGTTGGCTGAGGCGGGTCTGCTGGGCGCGGACGGGATCAAGCGGTGCTCGTGGGGTAACTCGGCCCCGGACTACGTCGAGTACCACGACACCGAATGGGGTGTCCCGCTCCACGGCGACGAAGAACTGTACGAGCGTCTGTGCCTGGAGTCGTTCCAGTCCGGGCTTTCGTGGATCACCATCCTGCGGAAACGCGAGTCGTTCCGGAAGGCGTTCAAGAAGTTCAAGCCCAAGAAGGTCGCCGCCTTCACCGACGAAGACGTCGCCCGTCTCATGGAAGACGCCTCGATCGTGCGGAACCGGGCCAAGATCCTGGCGGCGATCACCAACGCGCGGGCGATCGAGGAACTCGACGGTTCGCTGGACGACCTGCTGTGGTCGTTCGCGCCCGATTCGCAGGTCCGGCCCGCGACGATGGCGGACGTCCCGGCGATCACCGACGAGTCGAAGGCGATGGCGAAGGAACTCAAGAAGCGCGGCTTCGTGTTCCTCGGGCCGACGACCTGTTACGCACTGATGCAGGCGACGGGGATGGTCGACGACCACGTGGCGGAGTGCTTCCGGGCCCGGTCGTGGGGGGGGGGTGGGGGGGCGCCGGAAGGGCGAACAGGTTAGAGAAACGCCGGGGGGGGGGGCCCGCGACCCAAAAACCCCCG
>NZ_JBHVKW010000049.1:18902-57659 GCF_042797905.1 Amycolatopsis sp. NPDC057786 | reverse complement strand
TCCTGGTCACGCTTCCGCCGCCGACGACAACACCAAGCCCGCCTCAGCCACTACAAACGCCGCGGCTACCCACTTCCTTAACTGCCGTTGCAGTACTAACTCTGTGGCCACCCCAAAGAGAACTGCTTGCGCGGCCAGGAATGAACCCTCTGGATCCAGCGACGCGCCGCTTGCTCTTGTCGGTACCCACCAGCGCCGGGAAAACGTTGCTCGCGCAGCTGATCATCTGCACGCACGTCGCGACGCAGCCAGGTGGAGTCTGTTACGTCACCCCCTTGCGCAGCCTTGGACGAGAGATGCGGAAGGCGCTGTCGGGGCGACTCCGAGTGCTCAACCGTGAGTTGAGTGAAGACAGCGACCTCTTCGACATACTGTCCTTCTCGCAAGACTCCACTGACGTTGAGGTCACGACACCCGAACGACTGATGCACCTGCTGCGTCACGACGCCGACGCTGTGATGCAACGCTTCTCCTTGTTCGTCATCGACGAAGCACACCTACTGGCGCAACCGGGCCGAGGGTTCACCGTCGAAGGACTGCTTGCCTACCTCATGGCGGCGGCCGACAACCCGCGGATCGTGCTTCTCTCCGGTGTACTCGGGAATGCTGCCTCGCTCGCGTCGTGGCTCGACGCGGAGCGCCCGGAAGTACTGTTCACGTCTGATTGGCGGGGGCCCCGCCGTCTCCATGCACTACTCAACACTCTGCCGGTCTGGGAAGCCGCAGTGCGGAGTCCTCGCAAGTCGGCTCAGTGGCCAACACGCGTTACTGTGCCCCAGGTGGCACAGTTGCGACTACGTCCTGCTGAGGCGGGGCCAGTTACAAAACTGACGACGCGCCCTGAAGAGCCGCTAGGACATTTGGTGCTCAAGGAAGCCCCCGGTGGCAAACTCACCAAGGACAGCGGAGGCACGCCGGGCTACAAGATCTTCGCAGCTGCAGCGTCAATACTGACGCATGCCGGCAGCCTGCTGATGATTGTCTCGTCGCGGACGATGGCCCGTGATGCCGCGAAGGCTTTGGCAGGCTATCTACCGCCACGTGAACCCACGCGCGAGCTTGTCGAGTTCCTTCGTGAGCGGCTGGGTGACCAGCATCCGCTCATTGCCTGCGCCGAGCACGGCGTCGCGTACCACCATGCCGGCCTGCCTGTAGACGTCCTCGACGCGATCGAGGAGGCGGTCCGGACTGAGATCGTGTTGGCGATCGTTTCTACGAGCACGCTGACCGACGGGGTAAACCTGCCGGTTCGAACGGTCGTGATCGCCGAAACTCGATTCGAAGGTCAGCACCCTGGGGCTCAACTCGGAGCTGCACGGCTCATGAACGCCATCGGGCGAGCTGGACGAGCCGGCCGTGAGTCCGAAGGCTGGATCGTGCTGGCGCTGCAGAAGCAGTCCGAGCTCAAGGACTTCGACGAGCTCCGCCCGAATGATGAGGCGCTCGAAGCCCGCTCCACTCTTTTGGCAGAGGAGTCGCTGGCAGCCCTGGCTGATGCCGAGGAGCTCATCGCCACTACAGCTGACGCCGTCTTCCGACTTGCACCGGACACAGTCGCGTCTGACTTCGTGTCGTATACATGGTTTGTTCTGACCACGCTGCAGCCGCTGTGGACACCCTTCGACGATCCCCTCCAGATCGATATCGTCCTCGGCAAACTACTGGCATTTCAGCAGATGGACCCGGCGCTTCGGCAACGTTGGCTGCGGCTGGCCGAGCAGGTTCGAGCCACCTATGAACGTGCAAGCCCGGCACAGCGGCGGCGCTGGACAGCTGCCGGCACCTCGCTCGGTACGGCGGCGCGCCTTGATGCCATAACCGTTCAGGTCGTTGATGCTGTTGCCAGGCGGGAACGTGAGCATCGCGAACTAGACTTTGCTATCCCCGACGACACTTGGTATTGGCCGCTCAATGACACCATTCTCCTGTTGTCGGAACAACAAGTACTCACACGCCTACTGGCGCAACCGGAGGCCGACAACTGTTGGAAGTTCTGGTCGACGAGAGCCAAGGGGGACAACAATCTAATCGATGTGTCCATTGTAGATGGCTTGACGGGATGGATAGATGGCCTAGACGTTCCGGCTCTTGCCGAACGGATTCTTCCCGGCCTGGCTGTCGAGTGGCAACTCGAACAGACTGTCGACGCCATCAGCTCAACATTCGAACATTACTTAGCTTGGACTGTCGGAGTACTCGTCGAGCAAGCCAACACTCGTCTTGAGGAAGCGGGCCTCGTAAGCCGTCTACGGCCAGACACTGCATGGTGTATCCGACACGGCGTCAACACCCCACATGCCCTGGCGCTGCTCAATGAAGGAGTCCGTTCTCGTCGACTGGCACATGCCATTGGGAGCGAGGCGCAGCGCCAAGGTGTCGACGTTGAAGATGTCCGGTCCTGGCTCGCAGGCATGCACATCCGAGGCTGGCGGAGCACATTTGACGCCGTGGCGCGCGAGGTGCTCGATCTCTTGCAGTTCATCCGAGCTCGCCGAAACAATGTGCTGCGATCTCTGCTGGAGACAGGACGCGCCCAGGTGACGCTCCGCAGTGAGCTTACAATTTCCCACCAGACACCAGAGATCGTCTACATTTCGACAACGACTGACGCGCCCTCCGAACTACAGATCGTCAGCGAGTCTGGCCTAGCCGTCGCAGTTGTCGATGTCGATCTACATGCAGATGTCGACGCTGTCCTGGCAAGCGGGCTCGACATCGTCATAACCATGCAAGGCCACGACCTAAACTTTATGGCTCCTGAGATCGTCGCACCCGACTAGCGGGCAAGGAGGCCGATCGTTGATCCTGCAGAAACGAAACGTATCCTGCGGCCATCCGGATTGGGAACGCGCTGACCATGATGACTCGTGGCAATCCTGGCCCCTTTAGGAACAACGGTGCTACAGAGGGTCGCCGGTGACGGCCCGTGGACGGCGGTGTGTCGAGAACAAGACCGCCAAACGCTGATACCACCGCCCGATGTCAGCGTTGGAACTCCGGCATCGAACCATGCGCGTTTGCCAGAAACCATCATTCCAAATGGCTGTTGGCGCTGTCTGGGTGCAGCGCTATGGCTCGTCGGTTCCGACGCCTTGCTCGCGGATGAAGGCGTTGACGTCGCGCGTGTAGCCCTCCCAACCGTCGTATCGAAAGCCCGCGCGCTGGGCTTCCCGGTCGATCGTGTGAAGTGCCTCGGCGAGCTGATGGTCGTCACCTGGGTAGAGAATCTTGCGCATGTCGGTCTCACGGAGCAGACGCTGTGCCGCGGGTTGCGTTCGTTGGGCGTAGAACCGCGCGAAGTTCGGAAATGTGCCGCTCTTGTTGTCGCTGTCGGCCATAGCGACCAGGCCAGCAAGGAAGTCGAACTGGGTGAGGCTGGTGAGGACTTTCTCGTCCTCGGGCTCGATGTCGGGACGCAGCCACTCCAAGTGCCGGACCACGTTGCGGGCGCGGCTCAGCAGAGAGTCGAGAACTTCTTGGCTGCCTTCGCGGGTCGTCAGTAGTTCGGCACGGCTGGCCATGGTCATCGCATGCCGAAGCCACGTTGTGTACATCTCGTGCATGTCGGGGTGCCGTCGGGCCACCAAGTCCCGCACCGCCCGCCAGTCGCTGCGCCGGACGGCCAGTGAACCGAGAGCCACCACTCGCTCGATGATGGCCAGCCACAACACCGCGGACCGGCGTGGCGGAGCGTTGACGATAGGGGCCTCGGTTTCGAATCCGACGCCGTAGATTGACACCAACGTGTCGATTACCTGCTCAAACCACTCGCTGCGCCCCAGTTCCAGGAAGTTCGCGGCCAGGCAGGTAAGGCGTTCAAGCAGCCCAATGGCGCCCGCCTCGTCACCCGCCCTGAACAGAGCGCGTAGCTCCGGGACCGCTCGGCTTAGCAGCCGGCGGAGCGGGATGTCGTCGTTGGCGCGCAGGAGTTCGATGGCGGCCTCGACCAGCACCTCGGGTTCGAGAGCGAGGTTGAACTCGACAGCCGGGCCTTGAGCAACATGCTGTCCGGTGGCGCCGGCCCGGAGTTCGTTGGCGAGTTGTCGGTAGCTCTCGGCGCGCTCGGCCTCCCACCGGTCTCGCTCGCGTTCGACTCGCTGGCGAATGACCTGTTCCAGGCCCTGGTGGTTGAGTCTCACGCTCTGCGTTCCGTCGCGGTAGAACACCTCTCCTGCCCGGAACACGACTTTCGACGCCTTGCCGAGCTGGTCGTACTGGCCGTCTGCCCGAAAGAACGCGCAGCCCGCCGGGTTTGGAGCAACGTGCACGAGCACGACCTGGTGACCGTCGACGTCGTGTGCCTGGGAGTAGATCTCCAGGGTGTCCGGCAGCCACTTCAGCAGTTTGGGACGCAGGCGTGCTTCGTCGAAAAGTTTCGCCTGCTCGACGGTCAGCATGCCCGTTGACCTGCCCTGCCCGTCGACACCGATGACGAGGAAACCGCCGCGCACCGACATGGCGCCAACGTCCTTTGCGAATTCGACCTGCTCCCGCTTCTCACCCAGGTCGCAGCCCGACTTGAAGTCGAGTGTCGGGTACTCCGTCTCCAGCGCGAGCAGCTCCCGCAGCTTCTCCCGGTTGACGACGGGCTCGACCACCACCGGCTCATGGGGTTGCGGCTGCGTCATCCGCGGATGATACGGCGTCGAACACCATCCCTGGCGGGAGACATCCGGCGTGTCACCTGCAAATAAGCTTGGGACGCTGGGTCCGTTCGTGGCATCCTGACCGGCTCGCGTCTGACGGCCAGTGAGCCGCCGCCGGCCTGCCTGACGACCTACTCACCGCCTGTAGCCGACTCCCAGGAGGCACCATCGCCATGGCGAGCCGCATCACCGACGTCACCCGGCGCCGCCTCAACGAGGGTCTCGCCACCACGGCTTGGTACGGCGTGCTCAACGAGGTCGAGTTCCTCGGGCGCCTCTACGACCTCGACACACTGCCCACCACAGATTCCCGGTCCACGCAGTTCCCGACGGCGCGCGAGGACATCATCCAGCACTGCATCGCCAACCTGGACTGGCCCGACGACTGGATCTTCGACGACGAGCGGTTCGGCTTGGCGGACAACGACGACGCGCTCCTGCGGTTCCTGGCCGAGATGCTGCACCCAGTGGTCCGGACGGACCTGGCCGAAGTCGAGCAGCTACACGACTTCCTCAACCAGACGCTGGTTCACGACGGCTACGAGATCGTCCAGGTCGACGCCATCAGCGGCGCACCCGTGTTCGCTGGCCGCAGGATCGGCGCTGGTGTGCCTGGCTCGATGAAGAATCTGATCTTCGCCGCCGACGGCCCCAAGCCGGAGATCGTGTTCAGCGATGCGCTCAACAACGACGTTCGAGTGGTCAAGAACGAACAGTTCTGCCTCGTTTACGACCGACCGCTGGCGGCGTACGGGCTTACCTGGGCCGACCTGACTAGCTGGTGGGCCGAGCGCGAAGGGCTGGTGGGGGCGCCTGCACGCGAGGTCTCGCTCAGCCTGTATCGGCGGCTCGACCGCTCGCTGGGCGACAACGACGCGGAGCGGCGGATCATGCGCGCGTACGCCGAGCGCTACGTCCGGCTCGGCGACGGCATCCCGGCCCTGCTCCCGCAGGTGTACCTGCACTACGACCCGTACACCCGAGCACACCACGTCCCCGGTTCCTCCCCGTTGCCCCGCCAGCGGATGGACTTCCTCCTGCTCTTACCGCAGCGAATCCGCATTGTGATCGAGTGCGACGGGAGACAGCACTATGCCGACGAGGCCGGACGCGCCGACACCGAGCGGTACGCCGAGATGGTCGCCGAGGACCGCGAACTGCGACTACGCGGCTATGAGGTCTACCGCTTCGGAGGCGCCGAGCTGACCGAAGGTCTGGTCACGAGCAAGCGGCTTGCTGCGTTCTTCGACCGGCTTGCCGACCACTACTCCCTTTGATAGCGCAGCCAAGCGGCGATTGGGACGGGATCTTCAAATTCGTCACGGTCCGCAGCCAGCCGGATGAAGGCTGTGCTGATTCGTATCCAGTCTCAGCTTTCACCGCTAATTAGCGGTATCGGTACATGTCGTCCATCCAGCCGTTGGTGATATCGCGAAATAGAGTCTTCGCGGTAATCAGGTCGTTCGATCCCAGATTGTGTGGTTTGGTGCTGCCGAGCGGTGACGGGTGTGCCGTGCGTTTCTTGCGTAGAGCTGTGCAGAGGGGAAACCACCCGAAGAGCGGCTGAAGGTTCTGTCGTACCAGCAGATCTCCAATATCGGGACGTTTGCCGCTCGTGCCGTTGTCCCGAATCGCTTGGACTACTTGAGCGGTGAGGCCAGTCTTCGCCCCGGCTTCCGTGGCTGCGACGAGCACGATGTCGACCATCAGGTCGGCCAAGTTGATGACCGCTTCGATGAAGGAACCGGGGTCATCGTGGTTGTCGGCGCGGGCGCGTGCCTTGTCGACCCAGAGTACGAAGCGGTCGTGGTGGAGCGGATCGGGGACGAGAATCTGAGGATCTAGTCGGGCCGGGTCTGGCGGAGGTTCGAGCAGGTCCGCGAGCGCATTGACGGCTTCGCCGATCGTGCCGGAGCTGATCCGATGCTTGGCTGCCTCCAGACTGTGCCGGATGTCCTGACGCGACTCGGACGTCAGCAGTTCGAGGATGCGTTTGAGGTCGTCCGGGCGACCTGGAGTGGCTGCGACGACCGTTGCGGAGGCGGCACGAAGGTCGTTGTTGTGGGTGGCCGCGAGCGACAGCGCCGTGTCTCGCGCCGTGCCTGGGTCAACCTCGGCGGCCAGCTCTAGGTGGGTGATCCTGTCTGGAATCTCCAAAGTGGTGTCCAGGGCGAGTTCGTTCAGGCGCCTGGCCAGCTCGGCTCGAAGGGTGACCAAGGTCGGGAGCGTCCCTCCCCGGTCGTTGTCGGCGGCCACGACGGCTTTGACTCGCTGATGGTCACAGGCGTGGGTCTCGGGGGTGAGATCGAGGACCCGTATCCAGGCGCAGGCGGCGTCGATGACGGAGCGGTCCGGGTGGTCCAGCAGCCGGGTCACTGCGGCAGTCGTCTCGGCTTGGTCACCGAGGTCGTGGCGCAGACCCGCATCGAGCGCGAGCGTCAGCAGGGTGGTGAGCACGTCAGGCCCGGCTGCCGCTGCCTCGGGACCTGTGAGCGACTCGACGGCTTGTCGCAGCTGCTGGACCAGCACCGGCAGACGGCCGTCAAAGGAACGGCAGAGCGTGAGGTAGGCGTTCGGTCCGATCGCCGCCCAGTCAGCCCGGCCGAGCAGATCGCACACTTCGAGATCGAGCAGGTCGGTGTGGGCGGCCTTCAGCAGTGTTTCTGCGGAGGTCGGTGTCTCGGCCCAGGCAGCGAGTTGGGCACCGAAGCCGGCCTTGGCGAACCCGGCTTGGGCTTGGGCCGAGTCCATCACGACGGTTCGAAGGGCTCCTGGAAGGGTGTACTCCGCTGGTAGCCCGGCTGCCACGCCGACGAGGTAATCAGTACCGAGCACATCGGCGACCTCTGCGACTTCCTCGGCCCACGTATCGGTCGACTTCTGGAGCAGTGCCGCGGCTACGGCGCCGAAGCGCTGGCTGGTCCGCGGTTCTGCCCGATGGTCATGAGCGGCGGAGAGCAGCTCCCCGTGGTCGAGCAGTTCAGCTAGGGCTTGGGCGGCGTGTTCGTCTGATGCAGCCGTCGTCAAGGTCCACAGCGCGGCGAGTGCCGGTTCTCGGCGCTGGAACCTGTGCTGGCGGGCCATCTGGATGGTGCCGACGAAGCTGTTCCAGATGGGCTGCGACCAGTCTGAAGGAAACGCGGCGAAGGTGTAGGTGCCCAGTGCGAGCTGTTGTTCGGCAGGCAGCGACGCCGCGCCGGCCAGCAGCAACTTCGTGGTGTCTTCACCGAGCTCATGGGCCAGCACAGCTTGGAGACGATCAGTCCCGATCTTCGGAACCAGTCCTGCTTGGCTGAGCTTCTGCTTGTTGTCGGGGCGACGCCACGTTCGGCCGAGAAGCTCGGCCAGCGCATCCTCGGGAAGGCGAGCGACTACGGTCGCGATCGCTGCGAAGTCGGCGTCCTCGATGGGGCGGTCGGTCACGAGCTGCAGCGCAGACAGGATGGCTGCGAGTTCCGCTTCGTTGTAGGGAGGGTGCAACCGTTCGAACGCCGCGGCCCGCTTGTGCTCGGGCACCCGCGCGAGACGCTCCACGACGAGTGCACGTCCGTCATGGTCGGTGCTGGCGGCGAGCAGTGTGATCGCCGCGTCTCTGACTCGCGGTGACGGTGCCTCGGGCTCCGAGAGCGAGGTCCGGGCCACGCTGAGTCCCAGCGGGGTCTGCCCGAGGGCGTGCAGGAGGCGAGCAGCGCCATCCTCTGCGATCGAAATCTGGCGCTGACCAGCCGGAGCTTTGACGATGAACTCGGTCACCTCATGGTGGAGGCTTTCAGGCACGGAGACCTGTTCGGGCAGCTTCACCGATCGCCATCGTGACTCCTGCTCACGTACCAGAGCCCACAGCCAAGTAAATGCGACTTCGTCCTGGGATGCCGAGGCCAGGGCCGTGACAGCGGCATCTGGGTTGTGGCTGGACCTGGTCAAGGCCGCCAAAGCCGTGAACTCGCCCGCGGCGGCGAGCGCTGGTTCGGACAGACGACGAAGATCACCAGGGTGGAGGCGGTCCGGCATCGGGCAAGCGTAACCGTGCAGACCGACAGAACGACCGATGACCAGGCGCAACACGCACTGGCTACGCGATCGTGCCGAGCATGAACAATGCACGTCATGTCGACAACCGACGGGGTCATCCGACTGCGGACCGCTCTGCTCGACGGCGATCCGGCCGCAGTGATCGGCCAGCGAGAGTGCGTCTGGCTGGATGTGAAGAGTGGCCTCTACCCTCTCGACCGCGAGAGCGGTAAGGATGAGCTGGCCAAGGACGTCGCGGCGTTCGCGAACGCGGCGACCGGCGGCCTGTTGCTGATCGGGTACAAGACCTCCGCGGTTGACGGTGAGGAACTGGTCTCTGAGTTGCGTCCACTTCCCAGAGATCAGGTGGACCTCGACCGGTACCGGAAGGTCATTCGCCAACGCGTGGTCCCTGCACCACATGGTTGTGATGTCAACTGGATCGAGACCGCCCCAGGACGGGGAGTCCTGCTGGTCGACATCCCGCCCCAACCAGCGACGTGGCGGCCGTTCGTGTGGTTCCGCCACCGGACGGAACCAAGTCGACAGCCCGGTCCGTGGCCGTGCCGGTGCGCGCGGCCGACGGTACCCACTGGCTGCCGCACTCCGAGATCCAACGCCTGCTGGCCCTGGGCTGGTCCAGCAGCGGCGGGCCCAGTCCGAACGTGCTCGCGGCGATCGTCGACAAGGCGGCGTCGGTGATGCGCGACAGCATGCGACCCTCGCAACCGGCGTTCGAGGTCGGCGCCGGAACACCGGGATGGAAGCAACGCTTCCGCGACGCCTACGATTCGGCCCGCCAGCTGGTGCCGCTCGGCAAGCCGACGACCGACGTACACGCGTACGGTCCGGGCGTGGTGCAACGAGTCGCACCGGGCGATACACCCCATGACTGGGTTCTGTGCGCACTCCCGAACCGCATGCCGGTGGTCGTTGCCGAGCCCATCTGGGAAGCACTGCACGCTGCAGGCAGCGCGGTACCTGACGGTGATGTGCTGGGCGCGTTGGGCTACCCGGTCCTCGAATCGGACCAAGCGCACCGACCGCGGATCATCGACATCAAGGCCAACTTCGTATTGCTGCGCGGAGGACGGTGGGGCGATGGGCGGCTCGTTCGCCAGGACCGATCCGACTGGTCCTGGCAACCAGATCCAAGTTTCACCACGAATGTCACCCGCGCGGCGCGGAACTGGACGGCTAACCCCAGGCCGCCACAGCTGCGTGCACGGGCGATTGCCACGCTGCCGTGGGCTCGAACCGCGACGTTCCAGGTCGCCATGGAGCGGCAACGCGAACTGGCGGACACGCTCCCGGTCAGCAACCTGGCCGGCGCCCTCACCGTCTTGTCCCAACGGCGGGGAGCAGACCTACGCGCCGCCGACTGGCGGCCCGGCCCCAACCGCAATGGTCTCAACGCGGTCAGTTACTCGACTACGATCTCAGCGCCGGACGGCACGCCAGCGTTGACCGGCGAAGTCATGATCGCCATACCAGCCACCGAACTTGCCATCGTGACCTGCGCGGAACTGAGGATCGAGGATGCCGCCAACTGGGCAAAGGCACTACATGATGCTGGAAAACGAGCCGACCAACCCAAACTCCAGGTGACCCTGGAGGAGCTGTTCGAGTTCTTCATCGCAGCGTCGCAGACCGCGACCGAGGTACTGCCCGCCCTGATCACGCCGGATCCACGCACGGCCCCATGGGCAGGGCCCCCGCAGGTCGAACTGCGATTCACCGCCGAGCGTCAGCTCGATGCACAGCACCCGTCACCAAGTTTGACCGACCTCGTTGATTTCACCGCCTTCGGTGACCGCACCGTGGACGATCGACTTAACGAAATGACTGTCACGATCGCAGCACCTCCACAGATGACCAACGAGGCCAGACGTGACCTGGTGCGCTGCGGCATGGCGCACATGGGGCAAGCATTCGGGTACGCATCAGCGACGCCGGATGCGTTCTAGAACCCAATCGAGCCGCCCCTGCTCCGCACTGCCTGAGCGTGACGGCTCGAAGGACGGTTGCCTGGCCCCGCTCGACGGCACCTGGCGGATCAAGGCGCAGTAGCCATCGTTCCTGATAAGCGGATCTGTCCATCAGGCGGCCACAGGGGCGCCACCACGCTCTGCGTCTCGCGGGACGCTGTTCAATCGCTGATCGCGTTCGACCCGCGCCTGAAACTCGGAGCGCACGGTCTTGACCAGTCGCCGCGCCTGAGTCGCGCCGATGCCCAACCGAACACGGAGCGCATCCGCCGAAATCGGCTTCTGGTGAGCGGCACGATGCGCAGCGTCCGCTTCTCGCGCCGACTCCAAGAGCTTCTCTGGCGAACGCTTTTGCCGCGTCAAGTGGGGCCCATCCTGGCCTCCTGCCTCCTTCCAGTTGGTCTCGCGGCCCACCGGGCTCGCTCCGGGCTGCGCCCGCACGAGCCACTCCGGCTGCCCTTCGGTAACCGCGGTGCGCGTGGCCGTCGAGGAGCGGCATTCACCGATCGCCTGCAGGAAGCCGGGGCCCACTTCAGCCCAGCCGATCAGGAGGAGTGGCCCGACCGCGTCGAAGGCTGCCTTTCCGTACTCACCTGCGACGACCGGGTCGGCCACGTTCAATGCCAACGTGACCACGCTTGCGAAGATCAGGAGCCGACGAGCCGGCCGCAGTACGTCCGCGGAGGCGCCAGCGAGCGCCAGGTGCCGAGTACCCAGCAGCAGACCAAGGATCGACAGGTCGACCGCAGGCGCGACGAGCGGCGCGACCCAGATCGGGACTCCCAGCCGGAGAGCGAGGCTGAGTACGTTGCCGAAGCCGAACAGGAAGGTGAGGCCGACGACGACGCCCATGATCACGGTGACGGCCTTCACGACGGTGGCCGCGTCCGAACCTGATCGAACTGACGTAGCTGCGGGCCGGGTCATCGAAGATCACCTGCTTCGACGCGCGGACGTCCATGGCTGTCTCTCGTGGGGATGCCGCGTTCACGCAGCTTGTTCAGCACGGTGGTGTGGTTGACGCCCAGGTGTTCGCCGACTCGCGCCAGGGACCAGCCGAGGTTGTAGAGGTGGATGGCGTGGTCGACCTGGTCGGGGGAGAGACCACGGCGGCGCATCGGTACGCCGTGCCGATGGAGGATGTTGCTGACCGTTCGCCGTTCGATGCCGAACCGGTCGCCGAGTTCGTACACCGTCGCGCCGGACTGATAGCCCGCGATCAACTCCACGACTTGATCGGCACCGAGTTGCCGGGCACGCCGGGGCCGATCGCGCTCGATCGACGGCGGCTCGGGCGTATCGAGGCTGGGAAGCTTCACACGGAGCTCGTCCAGGGCTCTGACCTGCTCTTTTATGTTCGAGTAAGGTCCCCTTAGCTCCACAGTGACGAAACACCGCCCACCTGGCAATTTCGCCAAGGTAGGGCGGTTTTTTCGTTCCAGCCCACTTTGAGAATTAGCGCCCGGACTCCAGTTACTGTTCAGTAGCTGGAGCAAATCACGCTGTGGTACTCGCCGGTGCCGTCGCTGAGCACCTCGCCGGTCCTGGATACGGCGCGAGCAGGACGCCGCGACGGCCAGCAGCGTCGCGGGGATGTGAGCCACCGAGCGGCGCGTTCACGGGGATCTCCTCGGTGGCGAGCCGCTTTGAGTGCGTCGAAAACTACGGGCACCGGGGCAGCCACCCGAAGGCCTACGTTCCCGGCTTCAGCAAGGCCGCGGTCTCTCCGACCCGTCAGGGTCATCGCACGGCGAGCTGTGCAGGCCTGCTCGCCGTGCCGGGTCGCCCTCCCGATCCGAGCCAGACTGCCGACGTCATCGACGCTGGCGTCGCGCAGGTTCGTGAAATGCCGTGCGACCTCCCAGACTCTGCGCTGGAGTCTTGTTCCGGGCAATGCGCCGGTGGAACAAAGGTCGCTGGGACTTGCTGAGGCAACCGCGACAGCGTCCCGGGCGTACTCAGGGCATGACGTCATCGAGGTCCCGACTGCCCGGGATGGCCGTTTTGTGACTTCCCCTGATGTTGCTGGTCGGTGGTCTCGCGGAGCTGCGGCTCGGCGTTTCCATCGCCGCGGATGTCAACCGGTCGGCTGGGCCCTTCCCGGGGCGGGTCGTGGCGACCGCGTCTCGGGACCGCGGACGTCATATACGTCGGACCCGACGGGGTGAGGACGGAAACCTTTGAGCACCACAAGGCGCGCACGGTCCACAAGGGAGGCCGGTACACATCCGGGTGTGGCCGAACGAGCGACGCACGGAACTTGACGAAGGCGACAAGCACACCGGCGTGATCGTCATGGGCAGTGTGCTGACTCTGCTCGGCGCGGGCGCAATCGTCTTGCTGACGCCGTGGCATCACGGCGTGCGGATGGAGAAACCCCGAGCACGGTTCCACCTGTGGTGGTGCTGGTTGGTTTCCTTTGGCGGTGATGTCCCGCGACCGCGATGACAAGCAGCACCAGACCTGTCTCCCTCCGCTTCCGATCCCTCTTTCTCTCGCGCGTCGGTGAAGCGCCGACTTTTCACGATCACTTCATAAATGAAGTAGACATGAAATCACTCGCGAGAAAATGAAACCAGCGGTGAGTCCCTACGCCCATTGTAGAGCCTCGGCCGCTCGCGACATGAGGTAGCGGATCAGGAATCCACGCTCGCAGGTACGCGCTCACCGCGGGAGCAGTGGAGGCCGATGACAGCCGTCGTCACCCATGACGTCCAGGAATGGCTCACCTGGCAGTGTCAGAAGCCGCCGAAGAAGCGGCCGGTCAATCGCGTGTTCGGTCGTATGCGACACAGCCGAGACGGGAGCGATCAGCAGGCCTGTTGTCGTCAGCCATTATGGGAAGGCGGGATCACTTTGCTATCAGCTCACGCATGTTTTCCACAAGTGCGGCCGAGCCCATGGTTTCGGACATCCGGACCAACCTACTGTGATATTCCTCCGAAATCGGAAGATCATCTTCATAAATCCACGAGCACATGGTGTCGAAGGCCAAGCCGAACTCGCCGACGTCGAGCAGCTCGCGAACGTCACGGATGACGGCATCGTTCGTAAGCGGAGAGTCGCTCAGGAGAGCTTCGATTTCGCTGCCATATTGACTGTCGTCCATGCTGCTCTCTTCGTCTAATTAACGGGAAATCCCGTCACAATGCGGCTAGTGGCAGGTTCATATATAACGCGAACGTTCACACCGTCGACAACTCCTTCGATCTTCCACCTCGAGGGATCTCCGTTTTTCGTGTAGAGGGCATTGGACTTGCCCGTTTGCTGAGTCCAACGACTGCGAGGGCTCGTGGCCACCTCGGCAATACTATCGAGAATCTTGTCGGTGTCCCAGCCAGGCGGGAATACGGACTTGCCTGCCTGGCCTGGCCACTTGTGCCCGCCACCTGTCACGTCGCCGTGGATGATGTGGAACTGGGCCCGACCATCGATCAGGTCACGCCCAGGCGTCGTTACGCAGCCGGCATTATGCACGAGAACCGGAGCTTCGCCTGCCACAACGTAGTAGGTGTTGATTCCGGTGATGCTCAGGTTGTGCACGGTCTGTGGCGCTGTTCGCTGCCTGGTTGCCGTGATGGCCAGCGACCTGCCGTCGGGTGTCCGCAGGCGCTCGCCTGCTGTGAGGTCTTCGGCGTCGGTCCAGGTCCGTGAGCTGTCGTTCCAGAACGGGTGGCCGTCGGTGGCCACGATCGTGCCGGTCGCGTCGCCGGCGTCCCCGTCGGTGTCGATGGTGATGTCGACGAGATCCTTCTGGCCGGAACCCGTGATGAGAGCAGCCACAGACCTGGCGCCCGATGTACCGGTTTCCGGATTGGTCGCGGCGACCAAGTCGCCGACCTTGATGGATTCGATCGGTTTACGGCTGCCATCGGCCATCAGCACCAGCGTGCCGGGCACGAAGCTGTTCGTAGGGCACCGATCCGGCTGATCGGCCGCGCCGGTCCGGTCGCTGCCGGCACGGTCGGAAACCCCTTCGGCGTCTCGGCCTGTCGCAGTCTTGCCGCTCGTCCGCTCATCAGACGGCCTCGACGGCGCGTCCGCCGAGCCGTGCCTCGATGAGCCGTCGTCGGCCGACGAATTCTTCGATGGCCGGTCAGCCTTCCTGTCGGCGCGGGAGACGTTCGGCACGTCGGTCACCGGCATCGGGATGACGACCGGTCCACGGCCGCCATTGCCCTTGGCACCGCGCGAGTCTGTACCGGGTCCGGTCGGGGCTCGCCCGTCGGACGCGTCCGCCGGGCCGCCGCGGGGAGCGGGCGCGGTCGTGTCGGGAGCCTGCTCACCGGCGCGCGTGCCAGGAGCGCCGGCGTTCGGCTCCGGTGCCCGCCCGCCATCCCGGTCGGGAACGGCCGCGTCGACCGCCTTCAGCGGCCTGGCGAACTTGCCGGGCCCGACGACGTCGCTGAGGATGCCGCCGATGCCGGAAGCGGGAGCGTCCTTGAAGTCCTCGGCCGCCTTCTCGGCGCTTTCGACGGCCCGGTTCCACGTTCCCTGTGGATCGTTCCAGGCGTCGGTCGCGGTGTTCGCGATACCTTCGGCCGCGTCCTGGGCGTACTTCTCGATCTGCCGCTGCGCTTCCGGATCGCCGTCTTTCGCCCGGTTGAGCAGGTCCAGGGCTTCACCGGCCTGCTGGGCGCCGTCGTGCAAAGACGCGTAGCCGCCTGCCGCGGCACGCCGTCCCCAGGTGAGCCAGTCGGCGTTCTTGTCCTCGGCCGCGCGTTCCCGGTCGATCTCGTCCTGAGCCCAATTCCTGGCCGTCGACAGCGCGCCTCCGACCGTGTCCTCGACGGACTCCTCGACCTGCGCCAAGACACTCTTCTCCGGCGGGCGGACCGGCAGGGGCCGTGCCGTGCTCGACCCGTCACGCGGGACGGACTTGTCCGATCGCGGCATCAGTAACGGGAACCGCTCTTCCCGGTCACGGGTGGGCCGGGCGGCCAAAACGTCCTTGAGATGCGACGGAACAGGTTTGCGGTCGGCTTCCCGGACGTCGTAAGCGGCGGGGAACAGCGGATCCCGGCGTTGGGGCTGCTGGTCCCCGTAAAGGAGGTCGCGAAGACGTTCCGGCATCCGCACCGGCGCGGAAGGCTTCTCGTCGCGATCCGACCCGCCGTTTCCGGACGACAGCGGGAACCGGTCCTCAGGCCGCGATCCGGGGGTGGCGGACAGCACTTCCGCGAGATGAGGCGGCACCCGCGCCGCCGTCCCGGAGTTGCCAGGCGGATTCGAGCCGTTGTCACGGGGCCGCGGCGGTTCGGGGTTGGCATACGCCAGCCGGTTGCGTGCCTGCCTGCGCGACTGTTCCTCGCGTTGCTCGGCGGTCGGTTCGGGTGCGGTGGATCGGACGGTTACGGGGTTCTTGCCGTTACGCGGCGGTTCGGGATTGGCGTAGGCGAGTCGGTTGCGTGCCTGCCTGTGTGACTGTTCTTGGAGTTGCCGGGGAGTTGGTTCGGGCGCGGTGGATCGCGTGGTCACGACGTTCTTGTCGTTACGCGGCCGCTCGGGATTGGCATACGCCAACCGGTTCCGCGCCTGCCTGCGCGACTGCTCCTCGCGTTGCTCGGCGGTCGGCTCCGGTGCGGTGGATCGCACGGTCACCACGTCCTGGCCACGGCGCGGCGTGGTGCCCGACGACGAAGAACCGCTCGTCGAATGCGCGGCGTTGACGATCGAGACCGGCGAATCGGATTGCCGTCCTGTCTCCCGGTCGGCGGGCCGCGCCCGTACCTCGTCGTCGGATCGCCGCGACGCGGCGGACGCGGTGTCGCGCTGGCGGCCACCGGTGTCCCGGCCGGCATCCGTGTCACGCCGGTCCTTGTCCCGCTTCTCCTGCTCCTTCTTCTCGGCTTTGGCGATGCGCGCTTTCTTGCCACGCTGCTCGTTGTTACCGGACGGACCAGCGTCGACGCGCTTGCGGTTTTCGACCTGCCGCTTTTCCTCGGCCTTCTCGGCTTTGGCGATGCGCGCTTTCTTGCCACGCTGCTCGTTGTTACCGGACGGACCAGCGTCGACGCGCTTGCGGTTTTCGACCTGCCGCTTTTCCTCGGCCTTCGCGGCCTTGGCGACACGCGCTTTCTTGCCACGCTGCTCGTTGTTACCCGACGGACCAGCGTCGACGCGTTTACGGTTTTCGACCTGCGCGCGTCCTTCGGCCTCCTTCTGCGCCGTGTTCTTCCCGGGCGAAGGCGGCGAGATGGGTCCAGGCGCGGCTTGCGCCTGCTGCGCCGCGGCGAGAATGAAGAAGATGGATATCGCCCCACCCGACACCGTGTACAGAAGCGATCGCTGGAAGGGATCCCGCGTACTGTCCATGCACCCCACCTCATCGGTCCGGTCGGCAAGACCGAAAGCCTGCGCCGAACTGGTTCAGTGGTCATACATTCCCGGTACATTCGCAGCTGCCGCTTGCCTCCACGTCCAGCACACAGGGGCCGTGCCGGGCCTCGCCTCCCCGGCGAAGCCCGGCGGCCGGTGCGGTCACAGACCGATGTCGGCCAGCCACCGGCCCATGGTCCGGGGCGTGACGCCCAGCAGTTTCCGAGCGGAGGTCTCCGGCGCGATCTCCCGGCCGGGCATGGCACTCATCGCCTGGTAGGCCCCGGCGACGTCAGCGGCCGCGCCTTCTCCCATCAAGGGCGCGAGCGAGGTCCGGAACTCGTCGGTAGTGATCTGCGCGAAGACCACGTCCCTGCCCAGCCGGGCACTGAACGCCTCGGCCAGCTCCGGGCCCGTGATCGCCGGGTACTGCCCGACGGAGACCACACCGGTGACGTCCGGGCGGTCGAACAGGGCGACGACGGCGTCGGCGATGTCCAGATGAGATGCCCAGGACACGGGAAAGTCGGCTCGGATCGGGTAGGGCAGCACGCCACGCTCGCGGACCGAGTCGACGATGAACGGCATGAGCAGGTTCTCCAGGTACAGCTCGGGCGCGACCACAGCGTGGGACACGCCGCTGTCGGCCAGGCCGGCGGCCAGGGCCGCGGCGGCACCGCCGAGGGCGGGATCGATCGGGAAGCCGCTGGTGGAGAACACGACACGGTCGGGCCGGGCTTCGCGGACAGCGGCGAGGATGTTGTCCGCGAAGAGCAGGCGATCCTCTTCCGCCGTCACCGGCAGGTGGACGAAGACCCCCGCGGCGCCTCGGTAGGCGTCGGTCAGGTCGGCGGTGGAGGAATAAGGGGCGGAGACGACACGCGCGCCGTCCACGACGGCCTTCTCGTTCCGGGTCACCGCGGTCACGGACTTTCCCGCGGCGGCGGCAGCGGCGACGACGGCGGCACCCTGTGCGCCGGTGGCGCCATGAATCACGTAGGTCATGCCGCCCATTAGTGCATGCGATGCATCGGTTACATCAACTGCACTAACGGGATAGGCTCGAAAATATGACTGATCCCTGCCTCCCCGAGTGCGGTGTCGCCCGGTTCCTCACGCTGCTCAACGGGCCATGGGCCACCCTGATCGTGCGTGAACTGCTGCCCGGCCCCCGCCGGTTCACCGAGCTGCGCGAGGCGCTGCCCGGTATCAGCCCGCACACCCTGACCAGCAGGCTGCGCCAGTTCGCGCGGTACGGCATCGTGACTCGCACGACCTACGCGGAGGTCCCGCCGCGGGTCGTGTACGAGCTGACCCCGCTCGGCGAGGGGTTGCGCGAGGTCCTGGAAGCCATGGGCACCTGGGCGATGGCGGTGCCGGATCCCGGGGTCGACAGCACCGCATGATCACGCCGAGAACGCGAGTCTCTGCCGTACGTCGTGGTGCCCGCTCAAGGCAGCAGGAACTCCTGGATCGCCTTCGCCCACGCGAGCGGGCTTTCCAACGCCGTCGCGTGCCCGCCGTCGAGTTCGGCATACCGGGAACCGCCTACCCCCGCGGCGATCCGCTTCGCGTTCTCAGCGGACAGCAGTCTGTCGCCGGCCGCGGCGAGGACGAGCGTCGGAACGGTGATCGCCGCCAGATCGGCGGAGACGTCGATCCGGAGGAGGAGGTCCAGCTGATCGGCGCTGCCCGCCGGAATACCGAGCCCGATGAGCTCCGTCAGCCCGTCGGCCCGCGCGGGTGTCAGCGCACGGTGGTACCGATCGCTCACCATCACCGACAGCAGGTACCGGGCGGCCGCGTCCCGCGGGCCGTCGAGCAGCGAGCGCCATTTTTCGATCTTCGCGCGGCTCGGCCCGTCGAGTGCGGCGGACCCCGCGGTCAGTACCAGGGCCGTGACCCGGTCCGGATGCCTTGTCGCCACCCGGATCGCGAGCGCCGCCCCCAGTGAATACCCGCAGACGGCGAAGGTCCGGTGCCCCTTTTCGGCGGCCGCGGTCACGAGCCGATCAGCGAGGTCGTCGATCTCCAGTGGCCGGGTGCTCCGCGGGGTGGCGCCGGAGCCGGGCAGGTCCGGCCCGATCACGCTGAACCGGCGTTCGAGAAGACGCAGGACCGGTCGGTAGTTCAGCTCGATCCCGCCCCCGGCACCGTGGGCGAGCAGGAGGGCCGGACCACTTCCGGCGACCGTGGCCGACAACTCCGAAGTAGTCATGCGCGCTCAGTGGAGATCGGGAAAGTCGCCGCCCGCCTTGTCGCCGCCGAACATGGCGTCGGCGAAGCGGACCTGGACGTTCAGCACCACGGTACGGCCCGATTCGCAGAGCTTCCACGCCTCGGTGACACCGGACCGCAGGTTCTCCTTGCCCGTCACGGTCACCTGGCCGAGCCCCGGCGGCCCGGAGGCCACCGACGGTACGAAATCGCCCACGAACGTCGCTCCGGGCACCGGCTCCGACCGCTGGTCGAGCTGGGACTGCAGCCAGCCGTAGCCGCCATTGCGCAACACCACGTAAAGGATGCCGCCGCGTTCGGCCGCGGTGGCCACATCGGCGGAGAACAGGGTGAACGCGCCGTCGCCGACGAAAGCCACGACCGGCCGGTCCGGAGCCGCCTCCTTGACGCCGACGGAAGCCGCCGCGCCGAAGCCGAGGCTGGTCTGTTCCGACGGCACGATCGAACCCGCCGCCCCGGCACAGCTGTGGACCGGGAAGAAATAGGACCACATGTCCTGAAGACCGTTCTCCTGCACCAGGATCCGGTCCGCGGGTACGACGTCGTCGAGGACGTCCAGCACCTCGGCGATGTGCAGATCGTCCTCGGCGGCCATCGACTCCAGGTTCGCCCGATGCGCCGTCCGGAGTTCCTCGTGTACCTCGCGGACCCTGGTCCCCCACTCGGACGGCTCGGCGGGTGCCTGCTCCAGCCAGGCTTCGAGCACCGCCCCGCCGTCCGCCACGACCAGGGGACCGCCGAAGTCGGTACTGAACTCGGCGGCGTCGACGTTCACCTGGACCACCGGCACGTCCCGGCCGATCCGGTCGGGCCAGCCGAAGGTCGCGGTCTCCTCCAGCCTGCTGCCGAGCGCGATCACGCAGTCGGTCTCCGCCCAGAGCGCCGCCGCCACCTCGGGGGTGTAGAGGCCGGCCAGCCCGACGAAGGACGGCTCCGTCTCGTCGATCGTGCCGCGACCGCTCGCCGTACAGGTCAGCGCGGCGCCGTAGGCGGCCGCGAAACGCTCCACCACACCACCGGAATTGCGGTGCCGCAACCCGCCGCCCACCAGGACGAGCGGACGCCGCGCGGCACGAATCGCCCGCAGCGCCGGTGAATCCGCGGTGAAGGCCACGGAGGACGGGTTCTCGACGGTGCTTTCCGCCGTCGGCACCGGAATCTCCGCGGTGAGCAGATGGTCCGGCAGTTCGAGGTAGACCGGGCCCGGCACACCCGACTCGGCGGCGAGCAGCGCCTGCCGGAGCAGGGGGACGAGCCGGGCCGGATGTTCCACCCTCGCCGCCCATTTGACGAGCGGCCGGATCACCGCGAGCTGGTCCACCTCCTGGAAGGCGCCGCTCCCCAGCCGCTCGGCCGAGGTGCCGCCGGACAGCAGCAGTACCGGTGCCGCCGAACAGCGGGCTTCCAGCAGACCGGTCACCGTGTTGGTCACCGCTGGCCCCTTGCCGACGACGGCGACTCCGACTCCGCCGGACTGCAGGGCGTACCCGGTGGCCATGAAGACCCCGTTGCGCTGGTCGCGACAGAGCCGGAACTCCACCGGCGTCCCGGCGAACGCGCCGAGCGCGTCGAGGTCGTCACCCGGCAGACCGAAGACCGACCGGACGCCGGCCGCCCGCAGCACCGCGGCGACCGCGCGCCAGCCGCCCTTCACGTGTTCCACTCGGGTTCAGCCCTCTCGATCGACGCCGCCGCCGGGCAGGAACTCGGCGATGGTCTTGCTCAGCAGCAGGGGCCGCGCGTGCCGCTTCTTCGCGATAGCCGCGTAGTTCGCCCGTATCCCCGTGCCACCGAACGGCTCGTTACCGCTCTCGATGTCCATGATCGTTTCGTTGACGCTGACCATATGCCTGCGCCGCAACAGTTCCACGGTGTCGGGCAGGTTCCCGTACACCGTCGCCGCCATCGCCCGTTCCTCGAAGTAGGGGTGGTCCACCATGGTGTGCAACCACTCCAGCGAACTGAACGGGACGACGTTGAACACCGGCGCGAACAGCTCCGGCGGGGTCACCTTGGTGTCCGCCGGCCTGATCAGCACGGTCGGGCGCAGGTGATCCTCGGCGAAGTCCACCTCACCGCCCGTGGCGATGTGGCGCCGGTTCTTGCGAAGCAGTTCCAGCGACGCGTCGAAGGCGTCGTGGTAGAACATCGCCCCGTAGTCCGCCGTCGGGTCGTCGTACCGGCCGTAACGGAGGCCGTCGACCCGGCGGCAGAGCAGGTTGCAGAACCGCGCGCTGATCGAGGTGTGCACGAAGACCACGTCCGGCCCGAAGCAGTCTTGACCGGAGTTCAGCATCCGGGCTTCGATCAGCCCGTCCACCGCCGATTCGAGATCCGCGTCGGCGCCGATGACGAACGGGTTGACTCCCTGGCCGAAGAAGACGAACAGCTGGTCGGGCCGCAGGCTCATCCGGATCTTCTCGGCGTTGGCGTAGGCACCGGTGAACACGAGAACGTCCGACGCCGCGCCGGAGCCTTCGAGGAACTCCCGTTGTTCGCTGTCGTCCAGCACGATCGGCAGTCCGTGTACACCGCTGAGCAGTTCGTGCAGTTTGCGGGTCTGGCTCTCGATCTTGCGCGAGGGCCGGAACACCAGCTGCCGGGTGAACAGCGACGGCACCACCAGATACAGGATGTAGCTGTAGAGCGGGACGTTCGACGACATCAGCACCGCCAGCTGCCCCACCTCGGGCGGCCGGTACCGCTCGACCTCGTCGACGGCGCCTTCGAGGGTGGCGATCGCGGCGTCGATCTCGCCGTCCGCGGTCCGGTGGTTGCTGATCTCGGTGAGCAGCGCCAGTACCTCGGATCGCCGGTTCCGCAACAGGTCCAGAAGATCCACGAGCCGCTCGGACCGGTCCGCGAACGGGATCGCGGACCGGTCGGAGCCTAGAACGGGGATCATTCGTCCCTCGCGGACCGGCTGGCCGCGTAGTACTCCCGCAGCCACTTCCCGATGACCGGGTAGAGGCGGCGCGACACGGCGAGCAGTTCGGCGGGCGGGGTGAATTCGGGGTCGAGTTCGTCGGCCCAGTCCGCGAAGGCGCCCTGGAATCCGGCCTCGATGATCATCGGGTACATCACCGGCATCCGCCACGGGTATTCGTACCCGGTGGCGAGCAGATGCGTGGCGGCGGTCTGGACGATCTCCTCGCGGCTCGCGGGGGCGATCGGCGAACGCACCGGACGGAAGGCGTCCCAATCCAGCTGGTGCTCCTCCCCCAGCAGCCGGTGCGTCATCTCCTCCGCCAGCAGCGGCGAAAGGTGCAGACCGTCGCGGTAGGTGCCGGTGAGCATCCACAGTCCGTCGATACCGGCCTCACCGAGCAGCGGGAACCCGTCGAGCGACACCGGCCGGTTGCCCACCTGCAGCTTGTGCACGCCGCTGCTCCACAGGTCGCGCCGCACCTGGCGGGCGGAGCATTCGAGCAGGAAGAGCACGTCGCCCATGGCGGGCGTGGTGACCGGCTCCGGCGAGATGACGTTGGTGGCGCCGACGTAGACCTCGCCCTCGCCGCGCGGCAGGACGTGGAGGCCGCAGGCGAAGGCACGGTTCGGCGTGCGCAGGACGCTGCGGGGACCGCTGCCGCCCTCGGTGCGCATCAGCGCCGAGACACCGTATCCACTGACCAGCCGCGGAATGCGCACCGACAGCTCGGGGATGGTGTCGAGCAGTTCCTGGGTCCGCGCGCCGCCGGCGAGCACGACCCTGCCGCTGGAGAGCCGGTCCCCCGAAGTCAATGTGACGCCGTTGATGGTGTTCTGCTCGTGGTGCAACTGGATCGCCGTGTCGGCGACGATCGTGCCGCCGCGCTCGACGAAGGCCGTCTGAAGCCGGTTGAGCAGCTCGGGGGTGTTGACGGCGTGCTCGTTCGGCAGGTACATCGCACGCAGCGGACGCGCGTTGGGGTCCGGGTCCAGCCATTCGATGTCGGCCGGGTCGACGTCCTCGAACGGCTCGTCGTATTCCTGGACGGTTTTACGGATGGCCGCGAAATTGTCGTCGTCGATTCCGGAGACGCCGACCGTGTTCAGCATGACGACGGTTCCGTCGGCGGTGCGGATCTCCTCACCGGGGGCGTCTTCGGAGAGCTCGGTCAACCACGAGTCCCACATCTTCGACGCACGGACACCGAAGTCCATTTTGGTCTTCCCGTGCTCCGACTTCAGCAGGGTGGTGGTGACTTCACCGAAGCAGCCGAGCATCGCGCCGGCCGCGGTCGACGCCGCCGTCGGCCGGTGCGCTTCACCGATGAGCGCGACGCCGAGCCCTCGGCGGGCCAGCGTCAGCCCGAGCGAAAGACCCAGCACGCCATTGCCGACAACAATCACGTCAAAGGCTTTTTTGTCGATAGGACTGGCAGTCACGGTCACAGACTCCTTTTGGCTGCGTTGACGATCGGGGTTTCAGGAACGATTTCCGGACACCCGACCGGCCTGCATTCCCGATGCCAAAGCTAAGCGGCGCCCCCGGCACGGCCAACCCCTAGTCGCCCCTGTCGAACCGGTAAGGGGCCGGGCCACCCGGACCGCGCCATGGACACGACGAAGGTGACTTTCCCCTGGGGGCACGGGAAAGTCACCTTCGTCGCGGAGAACGGCACACCCTGGGGGGAGTCAGGACGTGCCGCGGCCCGAGAGCGCCAGTTCCGGCAGCCGGTCACCCGGCGCGCGCCGGGTGAGTTCGGCGGGCAGGTCGGAACGCTTGCGCACGTTGAGTTTCCGGTAGACGCGGGTCAGATGTTGTTCGACGGTGCTCACCGTGATGTAGAGCTTGCGGCCGATCTCCCGGTTGGTCTGGCCGAGCGCGGCCAGCGTCGCGACCTTCCGCTCGGCGTCACTCAGCTCGTCGAGCGTGAATTCCTGCGACTGCCGCGGTGTTTCCGGTGCCGCCTGCTCCGGAAGGCGCCGAGTGAGCGGATTCGGCATCCCGCACGCCTTGGCCTCCAGATCCGTACGACGCGCGACCAGCCGTGCCCTGCCCTCGTCGCCCAGTTCCCGATGCGCGATGCTCAGCGCGGCCAGCGCGTAGGTCAGCTCCACCCGGTCCCCGCAGGTTTCGAGCAACTGCACCGCTTTCCGCAGCCGCGGCACTCGGTCCTTCATCGCGCCGCTCGCCGCGAGCAGCCGCAACGACATCGCCTTGACCCTGGGAAGGTTGTCGGCACCGAGCCGGTCCAGCTGCTCGGCCAGCATCGCCCGGCTGTGCTCCTCACGGCCGAGCCTGAGATACGCCTCGGCGAGACCGGCCCGCCACGGCACGACCGCCGGCAGGTCGAAGTCCCACTCGCGCATCAGATGGCCGCAGCGCTCGAGATCGCGGATCGCGGCCAGCGGCCGGTCGCTCGCGAGGTGGTAGCGCGCCCGTGCGTTCAGGTACCGAAGGCCGAAGGTGGTTCCGAAGAGCTCGACGGGAACCACGTGGTTCAGTACCTCGCCCGCGGCGGCGAGGTCGTTCTTGGCGACATGCACCGAAAGGAGGGTGGACAGCGGGAGCCCGATCAGCACGCCCCAGCTCTGCCGGTTCAGCAGGCGGAGCGCGGCGGCGGCCTGGGTCTGCGCGGTCACCAGGTCACCCCGGCTCAACGCCATCTCGGCGCTGATACTGCTGAGGAGCGCCTGCCAGGTCACCGCGCCGCGCTGCCGGGCGGCTTCTCCGAGCACTCCGCACCAGTGCCTGGCGCGCTGGACCTTGCCACCGTGGTCGAGGACGAGCAGCGCCATCACCGCGGCTTCCGGTACCAGCCCGTCGAGCCTGCCCTGAAGGATGTGCTCGGCCCGGTCGAGGCTGCTGCCGTCCGTGCCCCGCCCGGACGGCGGCAGGAACGAGCGGACCGCTTCGGGCGGATTGCCCCGCATCATCCCGAACAGCCACTCGCAGGCGAGCCGGAGTTCGGCCAGCGTCGTACCGCTGTCGTCGCCGGCCAGATCCTCGAGCACCGGCATCAGCCGGACGGCCCTTGCCAGATCGCCCTGCCAGAACAGGTACCGGATGACCGCGACCGCGTCCCTGGCGACCAGGCGGCCTTCGGGAACCGCGGCCACCAGCGGTTCGATATGCGGTGCGAGCTTCGCCGGATTCGACCACCACGCCAGCCGCATCAGCTGGACGCGGCAGGCGAGCCGTTCGTCCTCGTCGCCGCATTCCCGGATCGCCAGCTCGAGACCGCCGATCACCGGTTCCGTCTCCCCGGTGACCAGTGCCTGCTCCGACGCCTGCCGGAGGACGTGCCGGAACCACGGCCCAGGCCCGGCCCCGGCGGCGACCACCCAGCGGACGAGTTCGATCGCGTCGGCGCCGTGGTCGTAGAGCAGTTGCGCCGCCACGGCGTTGAGCACCGCCATGTCACCGGCGGGGAACTGGTCGGCCAGGACCGCGGCGATCCCCGGCCGCAGCACTCCGTCCTCCGTGGACAAACCGGCCGCGGTCAGCACGCCGATCGCCGTCCGGACCGCGTACACCGGCAGCTGGAGCAGCTCGACGAGCAGTTCCGGCGTGGTGTGCGCGCCGAGGACCGCGATCCCCCTGGCGACGGCGGAGATCTCGTCGTCCCACCGGTCGAGGCAGTACAGCACCGCCTGACGGAAGGCGGGCCCACCCTCCGTCTCGTCCGGATAGACCCGCAGATCCTCGACGAGGGCGCGGACCAGCAGCGGATGGCCGCCGGTGTTGCCGTAACAGGCGAGCCCCGACCTCAGCGCCGCTTCCCGGCCGAGTTCGGCGGCCAGCACTTCGGTCACGCCGGCCTGCGACAGCGGTGGCAGCTCGATCAGGGGCCGCGGCCTGCCGGCCAGCTCCGCGCCCCGCACCGGCACCGAGGTGGCGGTCGGCATCCACTCGGTCAGCACCACCAGCAGCCTGGCGCCGCGGACGCGACGGCTCAGCGACTGGAGCACCTGCCGGGAGGCGTCGTCGACGAACTGGTGGTCGTCGACGACGATCACCACCGGCCGGTGCGCCGTCAGCTCCAGCAGCGCCGCGCAGACGCCGTGCACGGCGAGCGGGTCGACACCCGTCGCCACGGACGACCCGCCACCCAAGGTGGCCCTGACCGCCTCCGAAGACAGGGCGGCCTGGTGGACGAGCTGACCGGCCACCCCCATCGGCAGTTCCCGTTCGACCGGGGTGCCCGTCGCCGTCAGGACGAGCGCCTCCGTGTCGGCCAGCCGCTCGACGAAGTGCTGGACGAGCGCCGTGCGCCCGCACCCCGGCGCGCCGCGGACCACGACGACCGAACCGGCCCCGTCCCGGCAACCGGCGAACGCCCGGTGCAACACGTCGAGCGCGGGGCCGCGTTCCGGAAGGCCGGGTGCGGCAGGCCCCCAGGCCCGCTCGTCACCCTCCGTACCGGACGGCTCGCCTCGCCGTCTCACGTTCTCCTCGAAAATATCGTGCCCGCTCAATTTTGCCCCCAAGCAAATCCGGACTCGCACCACACTGACGGCGGCGCCTGCGCGCCGTCACATCGGCCGTGCCCGCCCTCCCCAGCGCGGCACACCGCAAAACCCGCGAACAACCGGTCATCCCCAGATAGTCAATTCCCGGAAATTCAGCAGAAATTGAACTCCGCCCGTGGGCGGGTTCCACAAGCAGACTCTTCCATTTTGCGAAACCCTCCCGGAAGGAGAGCACCCAGATGGTAGAAATAATCCCAGGTCACGATAGCTTGGCAAGCTCCCGGTCCGGGACCGACCGGGAGACCTGGGGGTAGTGGATGGATCAGTTCGAAGCGCGTTCGGAGTTCATGAGGAGGTTTCGGCGCTTGCACGCGAGCGCGGGCAGCCCTTCGCTGACGCGGGTCGCGCAGGCGGCCAGCCGTCTCCGCCGTCATGACGAGCGCGGGATGCCGGTCCGGGTTTCCAATCAGCGGATCAGCGACTGGCGGCGCGGGACGAACGTGCCCGCGAAGTTCTCCGCGCTGGCGGTCGTCCTGGAGGTGTTGATCAGGCTCGCCCAAGCGAGCGAGCCCACGCCGGGATTGGCGGGTCTGTACGATTTGAGCAGGTGGCGTGAGGTCTGGGACGCCGCGCTCAACAGCACACCCGCCGCGCCGGCGACGGCCGAGCCGGAGAAGCCGCCGGTCGCCGAAGGAATCGCTTCGCCGTGCCCGTACCTCGGAGCCGAGGCCTTCACGGCGGCGGGCGCGACGTGGTTTCACGGGCGGGAGCACGCCGTCCGGGTACTGATGAACGCGCTGCGCCAGAGCGGCGAAAGGGGTAGTCCGGTGATGCTCTCCGGAGCCTCCGGGGTCGGAAAGACCTCTTTACTCGGCGCCGGGCTCGAATCGGCCGTCGCGAACGGCGCGTTGGCAGGCACAGGGAGGCGAAACTGGTCGATTGCTCGCTTTTGTCCGGTTTCCGATCCGGTCGGGGAACTGACCGAGATCATACCCGAACTCGCGGACGCGTTGACATTTCAGCCCGAATCGTCAGAATTTCGTAAGGTGCTGCGCCAGTCGGCCGAATCGGCCGCCGCGCGCATTTCCGGGGCGGAAGGTGGCCTTGTTCTGGTTGTCGACCAAGCGGAGCTTCTGTTCAGCCGAAATGTCGATGAACGGAACAGCAATCAGATCTTCCGGATAATTTCCGGCTGCGCATCTGTCCGATCGCTACTGGTTCTGGTATGCACGCGCACCGAGAGCAGCGAGGCGTGCCGGGAAGCACTGGAGACGGCGGGAGCGGCGAGCACGCGGCACATCGTCCTCGACGCCATGAACCCGCACGAACTCCGGGACGTGATCACCGAACCCGCGAAGGCGGCCGGGCTCGTGCTGGAGACCGGGTTACCCGAGATGATCCTCGGCGATCTCGGGGTGACGGGCAGCGTGTCCCCCGACAGCGGCACGCTCGCCCTGCTCGCACGGGTTCTGCCGGGGATGTGGCGATTCCGGCACGACGGCGTGCTCACCGCTGCCGGTTACCGGGCCGCGGGCGGGATCAACGCGGCGGTCGTCTCCGCCGACGGGGCCGCCTGGCCGCTGCTGAGTGACGCGGACCGGGCGACCGCCCGGTCCTTACTGCTCCGGCTGATCCGCGTCGACCTCACGACCGGCCAGATCCGGCGTTCGGTGGCCGACCCGGCCGACCTGCGCGCGAGTACGGGTGACGGCGAGGCGGTCGACCGGGTACTCGGCGTACTGGCGGCGGCCAGGCTGATCACCCTCGACGCCGGTTCGGCGCGAATCGCCCATGAGGCGCTGCTGCACGCCTGGCCCCGGCTGAAGGCCTGGATCGACAACGACCGGGCCGAACTGCTCGTCCGCCAGCGACTGGAGGACGACGCCGCGGACTGGCTGGCGAACGACCGCGATCCCGTCCTGCTCTACCGCGGTTACCGGCTGGAGGTGAATCGTTCGCTCACCGGACGGGGCATCACGGTCAGCGGAGCGGCCCAGGAGTTCCTCGACAACTCGATCCGCCACGAAGACGGGATGGCCAGGACCAGGCGGCACATCACGATCCTGCTCAGTTCACTCGCCGTGCTGACCTTGCTCGTCGTGTACCTGCTCCGCGGCTGGCCCGGCCGGTTCGGCTGAGCGGACATCCCGGCCGGTCAGGCGGGGATCTCGACGACGAGACGCCAGGTCCGGTCACCGTCGCCCGGGCCGGCTTCAAGGGTGCCGCCCACCAGTGCCAGCCGTTCCCGCATCCCTATCAGCCCGTAGCCGGACACCGGCCGGTCGTTGCCGAAGGACGCACGGGGGATGTCGTTGCGCACTTCGAGCCGGATGGAGCCGGGGCCGTAGTCGAGCAGAGCGGTGACTTCGCTGCCCGGAGCGTGTTTCGCGGCGTTGGTGAGGGCTTCACGGGTGGCCCGGACCACGGCTACCGTCGGGCCGGACGGCAGCGGCCGCGGGGTACCGGTGGTGGTCAGCCGGACCACGGTGTGGTGGTCACGCCCGAACTGATCGACCAGGTCGGTGAGCATCTCCGGCAAGGAGGCGACATCGTCGCGGAGGGCGGCGACCGCCGCGCTCGCTTCGGCCAGCCCCTCGTCGGCGAGCCGGTTGGATCGCTGGACCCGGTCGCGTGCGGCGGAGACGTCGCCCGCTTCCAGCAAGGAGTCGGCCGCCTTCAGCTGGACGCTCAGCGCGCCGAGCGAATGCGCCAGTACGTCGTGGATCTCCCTGGCGATCCTCGCCCGTTCGCCGAGCACCGCCACCTGCGCCTGTTCCTGCTGCATCAGGGTGTTCTGATGCAGCAGCTGCTCGGCCTGCTCGGCGCGCAACTGGTACTGCCGCTGGTTCAGCCCGAGCAGGGTGAGCAGAAGGATCACCAGGGTGTAGCCCGCGAGATCGCCGAGGCCGGAGCCGCCGACGGCCGAACTGGCCAGTGTGAGCACGAGACAACCGCCGAAGACCAGCCAGATCGCCGATGTGCGGGGAAGGCGCCACGCGGTGTACCGGCCGAGCACGACGCTCACCATGATCACCGCGGTCGAGTCGTCCGCCCAGGCCGCGGCAACGGCGGGCATCGCGGCGGCGAGCACCAGCGCGGCACCGGCGATCCGGGGCCGGTGCTCGACCAGGAAATGGAAGACGAACCAGCAGGCGAGACTGCTGAGGTAGACCACCCACATGGCGATCGAGTCCTCGCGGGCGGTGGCCAGGGTGCCGACCAGCAACCCAAGGCCGACGATCTGCATCACGAGGCTCGCGGGCACGAACGAGGCCGCGTCCCTGCGCTCGCCCCTGGATTCGGACACGCCGAACACGATCACCCCCGGCCGGACATCACCGCGGCCGCCGACCCCGGCAGCGGTTGTCAGCGACGGCCTGCCTTCCGGTAGATGATAACCATCGCCACGATCGCGATGATCACCGCCACGACGACGATGCCCATCTTCCACAGCTTGTCGAGCAGCAGGTGCTCGAGCAGTTCGGTGTCGTCCTTCTCCTCGGCGAGCAGGAGCATCAGCACGGGGTCGCTCACCTTCGCCGGTCGCGATCACTCAGCAGGGAGAACAGGACGCCCAGCAGACCCGAGCGGCCGCGCCGCAGTTCCCGGCGGTTCTCGTACAAGCCGCGCGCGATCGGCCCGACCCGCTCGCGGGCCTTGTCGATGGTCGCCTGGTCCACCGAGCCCCGGCGCTTGAGCATCATCAGCACGGCGAAGGCGATGATCGCCAGCACCAGCACACCACCGGCGATCAGTGCGAAGCGCAACAGCACGAAGTTCATGAAATTCCCACTGTCCACCGCTAGGGACATCACGCTTTCCTTCCGAACGACCTGACGACCGACGCTAGCGCGGCGGACTCACTTCCCGTGCCCGGTCACGGGTGGACTTCGGGTGTACGTGGGTGGAGGTTTCTCCACCCACGGCTTGCTCGGCGTCCTCGGCCGCCGCGCGCTCGGCCTCGGCCTCCTGCTTCAGCAGTTCGGACACGCTCATCTCGCGCAGCGGCACCTCCTTCAGGCACAGGGCGAGGATCAGCGTCACCACCATCACCGCGGCGCCGATCAGGAACCCGAGCTGGAGCGCGTCGGCGAACCCTTCACGGAACGGGCGGACCAGCACCGGATCCATGGTCTTCAGGAAGGACGAGTCCGCGGGCACTTCCTGGCCACCCCGCAGGAACTCGAAGAACGCGCTGTTGTGCGGCGCGGTGACGACCGAATGGTCCGCGGTGAGCGCCGCGACCGCGGGATCGGTCTTGGCCCGTTCGAAGGCGGACGAGATCTTGCCGCCGAGCGTCCCGAAGACGACGGAGAGGAAGAGCGCGACACCGAGCGCGCCCGCCATCTGCCGCAGGAACATCAGCGAGGCCGTCGCCACCCCGGTGTCCCGCGCGGGGACCGCGTTCTGCGCGGCGACCGTGACGGCCTGCGTGCAGCATCCGATCCCGATCCCGAACAGCAGTACCAGCAGCAGCGGCAGCCAGACCGGGGATCCGGTGCCCACGAAGGAGAAGGCGAGCATCCCCGCGGCGGTGACCGCGGCGCCCGCCACCGGGAGGATCTTGTACCGCCCCTTCCGCGAGATCAGCGCCCCGGAGACGGCGGTGGCGATCATGATGCCCGCCATCATCGGCAGCATCACCAGCCCGGATTCCATCGGCGACGCGTCACGCACGAGCTGGAGGTAGAGCGGCACCAGCGAGATGGCGCCGAACATACCGACGCCGACGGTGACGGCGGTCAGTATCGCGGTGCGGTAGGTGGAGATCCGGAACAGCCGCAGCGGGATCAGCGCCGAGTCGCCCGCCCTGCGCTCGACCACGACGAACGCCGCGATCCCGGCCAGCCCGGCCACCAGGCAGATCAGTGCCGCCGGCGACCCCCAGCCCCAGTCGCGACCGTGATCGGCCAACAGCAGCAGGGGCACCACGCCGAGGGTGATGGTGGCTCCCCCGAGGACGTCGATCTTCGGGTCCTGACGTCGGTGCTCCAGGTCGAGGACCTTGGCGATCACGATCATCGCGAGCAGGCCGATGGGCAGGTTGACCAGGAAGACCCAGCGCCAGCCGTCGATCCAGAGGATGCTCTCGGCGTCGGCGAGCAGGCCGCCGACGGTCGGGCCGAGGATGCTCGCGCCGATCCACACCGCCATGAAGTAGCCCTGGTACCGCGAACGGTCACGCGGCGGGACGAGGTCCGCCGTGATCGCGAAGGCCAGTGCCATCAGCCCACCACCGCCGAGACCCTGGATCCCGCGGAACACCGCGAGCTGGTACATCGACTGCGAGAACGTGCAGGCCAGCGAGCCCAGCAGGAAGATCCCGATCGCGATGAGATAGATCCGCTTGCGTCCGAAGATATCGGAGAGCTTGCCGTAGATCGGCGCGGCGACCGTGGAGGTGACCAGATACGCGGTGGTCGCCCACGCCTGCAGACTCAGCCCGCCAAGCCCGTCGGCGATCGTCCGGATCGAGGTGCTCATGATCGTCTGTTCCAGCGCGGAAAGGAACATCCCGGCCATCAGCCCCGGCAGCACCGCCATCACGAGCCGATGCTGCCGCGCCCTTCTCGCCGTCTGTTCCTCCGAAGTGGACGATTCCACGCTTCACCTCATCACGACGGGCGGGCGCCGGTCAGCGCCTGCGTTTGAAGATCATCAGCAGTCCGAACAGGACGATCGCCACCACCAGCACGCCACCGATGATCAGCCCGAAGCGGAGCAGGGCGAAATTCATCAGGCTTTCGCTGTCGACCGCCAGATTCACCGAATTTTCAGCCGTGGTAAGGAAGTTCATTGTTCTCAGTCCTCTCGTGTCGGTCACCACCGACGCTACCGGCGAGGCGGTTGTACCCGCGCCCTTCCACGGTTGTCATTCGGGTGGAGGTTCGTCTCAACCCACCCCGGCCAGAGATTCCAGATGTGCCACCAGATCCGCGATACCGGGCAGGGACCGCATGGCGTCGCGGACGGCCGCCGCCCGCGTCGCGTAGCCTTCGTCGTCCAGGATTCCCCGGCACACCGCCGAAACCGCTTCCGGCGAATCGGCGGTGGCCAGCTCGCCGATGCCGAATTCGTGCAGGCGGCGGCCGTTGTGCTCGTTCTCCCCGTCCTGCGGGACGACCACCATCGGGGTTCCGGCCGCCATCGCCTCGCGGATCCCGTTGTACCCGCCGTGGGTGACGAAGAGGCCGGCGTGCCGGAGCAGCAGAGGCTGGTCCACCCAGGAGGAGACGAGAACGTTGTCCGCCTCGGGCAGATCTTCGACCGTCATTCCGCCGGTGGACACGACGGCGAAGCAGGGCAGCGTCGAGAGCGCCGTGACGAGGGTGCGCACGGCGACGGCCGGATCCGGTCCGCCACCCGTCACGCCGAGCCCGGCGTCGATCGCCTCCTGCGTGGCACCGAACTCGCTGCCGACGGTGGCCAGCACCAGTGGACGGTCCCCGATCCTGGCGGCGAGTTCGGCGGGCAGGCCGCCGTCACGGCCTTCCGCGGACGGTTGCCGGTAGTGGACCGCGGGCGGCACGTCGAAGGCGGCGAACGAGAATTCCGATGGCACGCAATCGATCCGCCCGAAGGTGTAGATCGACCACGGATCCTCCGAAGGCGGCAGCCCGTTCTCGGCGCGGCGCTCGTTGAGCGGGGGCAGCACCCGCACCGGGTCGAGGACGTTGCCGTCACCCGACGGTGCCGAGATGAACGGTACATCGAGCGTTTCGGCGACCAGGACGGCCGCCAGTTCGGCGCCGTCGCGCAGGATCAGATCCGGCTGGAACTCCTTGGCCACCGGCAGGATCGCCTGTACCGCGGTGGTCACGTGCGGCGCCGTGTCGACCCAGGCCATCTGCCCGGCGATGTCGGAGAACTGCTCCAGGAGCCCGGGTGGCGGTTCCTCGCCGGACCGCAGAATCCGCAGGATCGGCGCGAATTTCTCCAGTAGCCCGGGCAGAATCGGGCGTACCTCGGGGAATTCGGCGAACCGGTCGGCGAGCCGCTCGGTGGTGACCACGAGGATCTCGTGGCCCGCCGAGGTGAGCGCCCTGGCGATCGGCAGCATGGAGTTGGCGTGCCCGGCCGAGCCGGTGACACTGACCAGAACGCGCATCGGTGTGTCGCTCCCAAGAGGGTTTCGTCGGTGGGCTCGCTCAGAGCAGGACGCTGTGGTCCGCACGGATGGAACCGGTGGCGTCGAACAACCGCCGGGCCCGCGCGATGAGGTCGAGGTCGAACAGATCGTGCCGTTGCAGCAGCACGGAAAGATCCGCCTCACGCACCGCATCGGCGAGATCCGGCACGCTTTCGATCCGGCCGCCGGGCCAGCTCAGCCCGTCGACGTACGGATCGTGGCAGATCACCTTCGCGCCGCGTTCGAGCAGTGCCTCGGCGATCGGTACCGCCGGGGTGTGCCGGACGTCGTCGGTGTTCGGCTTGTAGGTGATGCCGAGCAGCAGCACCGTGGCGCCGCCGATCGGGCCGCCCTGCTCTTCGATGTCCTTGGTGATGCGGTCGGCCACCCAGCCCGGCATACTCTCGTTGATCCGGTGCGCGGTCTCGGCGACCTGGAAGGCCATGCCGAGTGTCCCGGCGTGGTGGATCAGGTAGAGCGGATCCGCGGGGATGCAGTGCCCGCCGACCCCCGCCCCCGGCCAGAACGGCTGGAATCCGTAGGGTTTCGTCGCGGCGGCGGCCACGGTGTCCCAGACGTCGATCCCCATCCCGTGGCACAGCTGGGAGAACTCGTTGACCAGCGCGATGTTCACCTGGCGGTAGGTGTTCTCCAGGATCTTCGCGGCCTCGGCCTCGCGCATCCCCCTGGTGACGTGGACCGAGGTCACCTGCCGGTAGAACGCGGCAGCCCGCTCGGCGCACGCCGGGGTGAGACCGCCGACGACACGCGGGGTGTTGCCGATCCGGTACCGGGTGTTGCCGGGGTCGATCCGCTCGGGTGAGTAGGCGAGGTTGAAGTCGACGCCGGCCAGCAGACCGGACCGTTCGAGAATGGGCTGAAGCAGCCCGTCGGTGGTACCGGGGTGCGTGGTCGATTCGACGATCACGAGCTGTCCGGCGTGAAGCCGTCCGGCCACCGTCTCGACGGCGCTGGTGAGCGGCGCCAGATCGGGTTTGTCGCCGTCGACCGGGGTGGGCGCGCAGATCACGATGATCGAGCATCCGGCGAGCACGTCCGGATCGGTGGACGCGCGCAGTGTGTCTCGCAGGGATCGGATCTCGGCGTCGGTCACGGTGTCGACCGGCGAGCGGCCGCCGTTCACCGTCTCGACGCGGGACGGGTCGATGTCGAAACCGACGACGTCGTTTCCCGCCTTGGCCAGTTCCACGGCCAAGGGCAGTCCGGCGTAACCGATGCCGACCATGCCGACCTGATGGCTCCCCATGGCGGACCTCCTGAATTCCACGGGTGAAGCGAAAGGGACGCGCGCTCGTCAGTAGGCGAGGCGGTAGGGAACGAAGGATTCGGCGTACGCGCAGTTCATCGAGGAGCCGGTGGCGGCGTCGATGCCGCGGATCTGCTCGACGGACCGCGGTCCGCTGGAGCGCATCTGCGTGCCGTAGGCGCGCAACGCCTCTTCTTTGGCTTCCCAGTGGCGGGAAGTGTCGACGTGCAGCCACCAGGACTCGTTCACCGCGGACCAGCGGTCCTCGACGCCCCGGTAGCCCAGGACGATCCGCGGGGTCGGCTTGAGACCGGCGGGCTGCACCCGCGCCGCGGCGAACGCGGCGCGGTGCACGGCCTGGTGGTCTTGGTGATAGCCGCCCTCGGACGGGATGAACAGCGCGTGCGGCCGGACCGCGGCCAACGAGGCGACCTCGTGCTTCTCGATGAGGTCCACGAGTTCCCGACGCCGGTTGCAGATGTCCATCGTGCCGGTCTCGTCGATCCAGGCGATCGTCGCGCCGGTGACCCCGAGCGCGGCGCAGGCCTTGTCGAATTCCTGGTTCCGCACCGAGGGATCGCTGGAACTGCCCCACATCTTGGCGGCGCGCACGGTCACGCACAGGACGTGCACCTCGACCCCTTCGGCGGCGAGCCGGGCGACGGTGCCGCCGGGGCCGATGGTCTCGTCGTCCGGATGCGGGGCCACCACGAGCGCGCGGTCGCCCGGCCGCAGACCGAGCGCGGCGACCGCGTCCGGGCGTCCGGTCACGACCGGGCCTTGGCGGCCTTGTCCACAAGGGACTCCAGATACCCGACCACCGACTCGACGCCGGGCAGGCCGAGCATCTTCCGTTGTGCCGTGCGGATGTTCTGGTGGATGGTCTCGTCGTTCAGCACGCTGTCGCACACCTTCGCGATACCTTCCGGGCTGACATCGGTGATCCATGCGCCCAGACCGAGTTTCGCCAGCCGTTCGGCGTTGTGGTGCTCGTCGCCGAACTGCGGCAGCGCGGCCATCGGGACGCCGGCGCGGATACCCTCGCGAATGCCGTTGTAGCCGCCGTGGGTGAGGAAGAGCTGCGTCACCTCGAGCAGCAGCGGCTGCGGGACGAAGTCCATGATGTGCACGTTCGGGCCGATCTCGATCCCTTCGACCTTGACCCCGCCGGTGGACACCACGGCGTGGCAGTCGATCGTGGACAAGGCCTGGACGATGCGGTACAGCGTCTCGACCGGGTCGATCATGCCGTCGGGCAGGCCGATCCCCCGCTCCTGCATTTCGAGCAGCACGGGCAGCGAGGTGCCGACCGAGGCCAGGACGATCGGCTTGTCACCGGAAAGGCCGGCCAACTCCGGGGGAAGCGAGTGCTTCATCGCGCCCAGCATCGGCTGCCGGTAGGTGATCGCCGGCGGGACGTCGAACGCGGCGAAGGAGTACTCGTGCGGAACGCAGTCGATCTTGCCGTGCGCGTAGATCGACCATTTGCCGGTGCGTTCGGGGAGGCCGACTTCCTTGCGCCGCTCGTTGAGCAGCCAGCCGGCGCCGTCGGGGTCGACGACGTTGCCGGTGCCCGAAGGTGCGGAGACATGCGGGATACCGAACTTCTCGGCGATCAGCACGCCGGAGAGTTCACCGCCGTCACGGAAGACGAGGTCCGGCTTGAACTCCTCGGCGAGCGGGAGCACGGCACGGTAGGCGCCGGTGACATGCGGGCCCGCGGCGAACAGCATCATCTTGACCCGCGGGTCGTCGAAGACCTCGGGGCCGTACTGGGTCTCGCTCGTGTTGGCGAGGACCTTCCGCACCTCCGCCACGATGGCGTCGACCAGGTTCGGCATCGCGGGTTCCACCCGTGCGCCCGACCCCTCGAAGACCACCGCCAGATGCGATGGCAGCACCACCAGCACCTCGTGCCCGGCGTCGACCAGGCCGCGGACCACCGGAAGCACCGCGCGGGCGTGGCCCTGCGATCCCGTGATCGTGGAAAGAACGCGCATGAACTGACCCCTCAGCTTCCTGATCCGGCGGTGAACGTGGTCTCGCCGCGCCGAGCGGCGTTGACGAGGACCGCCATGTTCCCCATCGGGTGGTTGTTGTCGTGGAGCATCTGATGTGCGTCGCCGATTTCGGAGAACGAGCCGCAGAACTCGACGCACGAATCGATCCGGCCGTCCGAGACGAGCTGGAGGAGCTCCCGGTTCTGCTTGTTCGTCGACCCGTGCGAGCCCTGGACGCGCTTGGACCGCATCCACAGGTAACGCAGGTCGATGTCGCCGTTGTAGCCGCTGGTCCCGCCGCAGAGCACGACCATCCCGCCGGTGTCGCAGACGAACAGCGAAGTCGGCAGCGTGTCCTGACCGGAGTGCTCGAGCACGATCTTGGGGGCCTTGCGTTCGCCGAGGATCTCCCAGATCTTCTTGCCGAACCGCCGGGCCTCGGCGAGCCAGGCGCGGGAAGCCTCTTCGTCACCGGTGTCGGGCAGCCGCCCCCAGTGGGAGAACTCCTTGCGGTTGATGACACCCTTCGCGCCGAGCTTCAGGCAGTATTCGCCGCGCACGTCGTCGGAGACGACCGCGATCGGGATACCGCCGCGGTATTTGACGAGCTGGATGGCCGCCGAACCGAGTCCGCCGGCGCCGCCCCAGATCAGGACGGGGTCGCCGGGACGGACCGTATGCGGATCCCAGTGGGTCAGCATGCGGTAGGCGGTGGCGGCGGTGACGAGCAGACTGCCGGAATCCTCCCAGGAGAGATTCGACGGCTTCGGCAGGCATTGGTATTCGTCGACGAGCGCGAATTGCGCGAACGAACCGTAATTGGTCTCGTAACCCCAGGCCTGGATACTCTTGAGGTACAAGGGGTCCGCGCCGAGCCGCAGATCGGGGTCGTTCTCCTTGTACTGACCGCCGGACATGACCACCGGGTCGCCGACCTTGACGTGCTCGACGCCGTCACCAACGGCCCACACCACGCCGGAACCGTCCGAACCGCCGATATGGAAGTCTTCGGTGGCCCCGAACATCTTCTGGCGCATGGCGATCACGTCGATCGGTCCGCCGCTGGCCGCCCAGACGTTGTTGTAGTTGATCCCCGCCGCCATGACGTACACCAGCACCTGGCCGCGGCCGGGCTTCGGCACGTCGACGACCTCGGTACGGAAGGCGTCCTTGGGCTGGCCGAACCTGTCCTGGCGGATCACGGAGGCGTACATCTTCTCGGGTACCTCGCCCAACGGCGGGACATCCCCGATCTCATACAAGGCTTGAGCCATCGATGATTCCTTACCTATTAGGGCGGATACCGGCACCCGGGGTCATTTCACCGGGGATTCGCGGAAATTCTCTCTATGCGAAGAAAATTATCGAGCGGCCGGAGTGCGGACAACCCCTACCCGCCCCTACCCCGACCCCGCTCACCTGGCCCGATGGGCGAGGTCGCGAGTGGGCGTTCCGGGTTCTGACGAGGTTAGAGGCCAAGGTGGCGTGTTGCGTGCCGGAGACCGGCCTGCCGGTCCGATCGGGCGCCGGACTGTCCACAAGGGAAACCAGGACCATCTCGCGCGCCCGATTCGGGCGCTTTGCCAGAGGGGTAAGGCAAGCGTGGCGTGTCCGACACCTCTGCGGCGAGCGTTCTCCCGAAGCCGGCGCCCCCTGCCGACGTCGCGAAAGCCCCGTTCGGGACCCCCGACGGCGCGCAAGTGGCTTTCGCGACACAGCCGGCCCACCCGCCCCGATCGACCCCCCCGGAGCGGGTACCCAC
>NZ_JBHVKW010000049.1:0-18892 GCF_042797905.1 Amycolatopsis sp. NPDC057786 | reverse complement strand
CAGTTTGGGGGTGTGTTTCCGCCGAAGGGGGGGCCCCGGGGGGTTGGCCGCAAACCCATTTTGCGGCACCCCCGGGTGCCTTTTTGGGTTTTCCCCGACACAGCCGGACCTCCCGCCACGATCGACCCCGCCTGAGCGGCTACCCACCCCCCGCCGGCGTTGCGAAAGTGGCTTTCGCAACACGCCTTACCCCTCAATAACCCCTTTACCGCTCACGACCCGCGCCAGAAACGGACATGGGGACATCAATCGGTTCGCGCAGTCGGCGTGAAGTGTCTCTAGTGGACACTTCACACGGAGCTCCGCTGTCCAGGGCGGTCATCCCATCGCGAAGCCGTGTTCCGATCCCACCCGGCCTTATCGGCGTCGTCGTATCCCCGCTCAGCGAACGAGCCAAGAGTGCACAGCGGCGGCGGTACCGGCGGCCTCGGACTCCATCATCGAGAAGTGGTCGCCAGGCACCTCGATCTCGGCGTGCGGACCGTCCCAGGTGGACCGCCAGCCCTCGCCGTCCCGCCAGGCGGGCAAGGGATCGGTGGCTCGCACCAGCAGCGTGGGCACGTCGACGGGGGTATGCGTCCACTCCGACAGCAGCCGGAGGTAGCCACCCATGGCGGTCAGCCGGTAGTCGTCCGGCGGCAGGAAGCCCTCCGTACCACCGATTCCGGCGAGCAATCGTTCTTGGACACCGTCGAAGGCGCGCCGGGTAGGGGCGTAGGGGTCGAGCAGGACGAGCCCGGCGGGCCGCGCACCACGCCGGTCCAGTTCGCGGACGAGCTCGTGGGCGAGCGCGCCGCCGGACGAATGCGCGGCGATCACAAAGGATTCCTCGCCGTACTCGGCCAGCAGCCGGTCGGCCTGGGCGGTGGCCAGTACCCCGAGGGTGGCCGGCAGTGGTTCGGCCCGCCGGTATCCGGGGAGCGGTAGCACGACGAGGTCGCGTTCGCCGCGGAACCGGCCGGCGAACCGGGCGTATTCCTGGGGTCCGGACATCGCCAGTACCGACGGGACGCAGACCAGTTTCGGGCCCGCCGGACCGTCCGCCAGCCGGACCGGCGTGATCGGCGCGTCTCCCGGCCGGTCGAAATCGGGGCGGAACTCGGCCACTGAAGCGAACAATTCCACCAATCGCGGCATTTTCCCGAGTTCGGCGGCCCGGCCAACCAGCGGCCCGAGCAGAGACTCGGCCGGCGTGGCCTCCGTACCCGCCGGCCGCTCGGCGAGGGCCTCGACGAGGTAGCCGGCGAGCGCGGCCGGGGTGGGGTGTTCGAACACGACGGTCGGGGGCAACCGGGTACCGACCGTGGCGGCGACGCGGTTGCGCAGTTCGACCCCGGTGAGCGAATCGAAGCCCAGTTCGAGGAAGGGGCGATCGGGCTCGACGGCGTCGGCGTCCGGGAGTCCGAGGACCACGGCGACCTCGGAGCGGAGATAGGCCAGCACGACGTCGGGCCGTTCCGCCGCGGTGGCGGTCACGAACCGGCGGCGGAACGCCCCCGCCGCGTCACGGTTCCCGCCCGCCCCCTGCCGAGGGCGGATCAGCTTGCGCAGCAACGGCGGCACGTCGTCGAAACCGGAAACGGCGGCGACGTCAAGCCGCATCGGCACGACCGCGGCCCGGTCCAGCCCGCTCGCCGTGTCGAACAACGCCAGCGCTTCTTTGCTGCTCAGCCCGGAGAAGCCGGGGCGGAGCAGCTTGTCCAGCTCTTCTTCCGCGAGGCCTTCGGCCATCCCGCTGCGTTCCTCCCACAGCCCCCAGGCCAATGACGACGCGGGCAGGCCACGGGCACGGCGGTGGACGGCCAGCGCGTCGAGGAAGGCGTTGCCCGCCGCGTAGTTCGCCTGGCCGGGGTTGCCGAACACGCCGGCGGCGGAGGAGAACAGGACGAACGCGCCGAGGTCGCGGGTGAGTTCGTGCAGGTTCAGCGCGGCGTCGACCTTGGGCGCGAGCACCTGGTCGAGACGCTCACGGGTCAGGGAACCCAGCACCCCGTCGGCGAGCACGCCCGCGCAGTGCACGACACCGCTCAACGGACGGTCCGCGGGCATCCCGGCCAGCAGGCCGCGCACGGCCTCCCGATCGGCGAGGTCACAGGCGACCACGTCCACCGTGGCACCGAGTTCGGTGAGTTCGCCCGCCAGTTCCGCGGCACCCGGCGCCGACGCCCCGCGCCTGCTGGTCAGCACCAGGCTCCGGACCCCGCGTTCGGCCACCAGATGACGGGCGACGAGCCCGCCGAGCGTGCCGGAGGCGCCGGTGACCAGGACGGTGCCCGCGGCGCCGAAGCCGTCCGGTCGTTCTGTCGCGTCGAGCGGGACCCGTGACAGCCGGGGCACCCACGCCGTGCCCTCGCGGAGCGCCACCTGAGGTTCGCCGCCCGCGGCCGCGGCGGTGAGAAGCCGTTGGGAGGCCTCTTCGCCGTCGGTGTCGACGAGGACGAACCGGCCGGGATTCTCCGATTGCGCCGTGCGCACGAGTCCCCAGACCGCGGCGTGGGTCAGGTTCGGGACCGTGTCCCCCTGCCGTGCCGCGACGGCACCCCGCGTGACGAGGACGAGCCGGCTGTCATCGAAGGCTTCGTCGGTCGTCCAGCGCTGGACGAGGTCGAGGACACGAGCGGTTTCGTCGTGCACCGTTCCGGCGTCGGGGACGCCTCCGTCCGGCGCGTCCAGGACGGCGAAGACCAGTTCGGGCAGCGGAGCCGCAGTACGCACCGCGGCGAGGTCGGGGTGGCTCGGGCCGGGCAGGCCATCGCCGAGCACCGCCCAGGACGCGGTCGCCGCGGCCAGGGTACGGGCCTGGACCCAGTCCACTTCGAACAGCGTGTCGTGGTCCCCGCCCGCCGCGCTCAGCTGTTCGGCGGAAATCTCCCGGAGAACGAGGGAGTCTGCCGACAGGACCGGGGTTCCGGCTTCGTCGAAGACGTCGAGCCCGACCTCGTTCCCGTCGTTCTTCCTCGTCAGCCGCACCCGAAGCCGTGCGGCGCCCGTCGTGTACCGCCGCACCCCTGTCCAGGAGAACGGCAGGCGCAGCGGTTCGTCCACGGTCGGCTCGCTCCCCGCGGATCCGGCGTGCAGCGCGGCGTCGAGCAGGGCGGGATGCAGCCCGTAGTCCTCCGCCGTGCGGCCGAGATCGTCCGGAAGGGCGACCTCGGCGTGGATCGTGTCACCCGTGCGCCAGGCGGCCCGCAGCCCTTGGAACGCCGGGCCGTAGCCGACCCCGGCCGCGTTCAGCCGCTCGTAGAACCCGTCCAGGGAAACGGGTTCCGCGCCCGCGGGTGGCCAGGCCCCCGGTTCGGCGACCGGCGCCGAACCTGGCGAGAGCGTCCCTTCGGCATGCGTCGTCCAAGGCTCGTCCCCGGTCTCGGACCGGCTGTGGATCGCCACCGTCCGCCTGCCGTCGCCGCCGGGTTCCCCGACGTGCACCTGGATCGCGACACCGCCGGTCTCCTGGAGCACCAGCGGCGACGCCAGGGTCAGCTCGTCGAGCCCGGCGCAGCCGAGCTTCTCCCCCGCGCACAACGCGAGTTCGACGAACGCCGTCCCCGGCAGCAGGACCGTCCCGAGCGCGCCGTGGTCGGCGAGCCAGCCGTGCGTGCCGAGGGAAAGCCTGCCGGTCAACAGGAGTTCGTCGCCGGTGGCCGTCGAGATCTCCGAAGTCAGCAGCGGATGGCCCGCCGGTCGCTGACCGGTGCTCATGACGTCCCCGGCCGCGCGGCCGGTGGTCATCCAGTACCGCTCGCGCTGGAAGGGATAGGTCGGCAGTTCGACCGGAAGACCGTTGCCGGGCAAGGCCTTCGCCCAGTCGACCGGGGCACCGTTGACGGCGGCTTCGGCGAAGGCGGCGCGGAACCGGGCGAGACCGCCATGGTCGCGGCGCAGGGTCGGGACCACGACCGCGGCCGAGCCCTGGTCGTCGGCGATGCCCTGCACGCCGACGGAGACCACGGGATGCGGGCTGACCTCGATCAGGACGAGGTGGCCGTCCTCCAGCACGCGCTGGACGGTTTCGGCGAAGCGCACGGTCTGCCGGGCGTTGCGGTACCAGTAGCCGGCGGTGAGCTCCGTCGTGTCGAGCACTCCGGCGTCCACTGTGGAATAGAACGGGACGGCCGACGACTCGGGCCGCACGGTCAGCTCGGCGAGCATCCGTTCGCGCAAGGCCTCGACCTGGGCGGAATGCCCGGCCGCGTCCGCGCCGCGCACCCGGCGGGCGCGGATCCGCTCGGCGCCGCAGTCCGCGACGAACTCGTCGATCGCCTCCCCCTCGCCGGAAACGACGCAGGCGGCCGGGCCGTTGACGACGGCGAGCGAGAGCCGGTCGCCGAACTTCGCGATCCTGGCGAGGACGTCGTCCGGAGAGGCCAGCACCGAGGCCATCGCGCCGTGACCGATCAGGGTGCAGAGGGCGTCGTTGCGGCGGGCGACGATCCGGGCCGCGTCGGCGAGGCCGATCGCCCCCGCGACATGGGCGGCGGCGACCTCGCCCTGGGAGTGTCCCAGTACGGCGTCGGGCTCGATCCCGTGCGCGCGCCACAGCGCGGCGAGGGACACCATCACGGTGAACAGCATCGGCTGGACCGCGTCGACCCGGTCCCACGCCGGTGCTCCGTCGTCCCCGCGCAACGCCGCGGCCACCGACCAGTCGAGCACCTCGGCGAACGCCGCGTCGCAGGCGGCGACGCTCCGGGCGAATTCGGGCGAGGTCTCCAGGAGCGACGCGGCCATCCCGGCCCACTGGGAGCCGTGCCCTGGAAAGACGAACGCGACCTTGGCGCCCGTGTGGGCGGTTCCGGTGACCACGTGATCCGCGGTCTCCCCGGCTTCCAGCAGCGCGAGTTTCTCGACGAGTTCGGCCGGTTCGGTGCCGACGACGGCGCCGCGGTACTCGAAGGCGGTCCGGGTGGTCACCAGGGCGCGCGCGACCTCGGCGGGCGCTTGCCCGGGGTTACGGCGCAGCCACGTCCTCAAGCCCGCCGCCTGAGCCCGGAGCGCCGCGGGCGATTTCGCCGACAGGATCAGCGGAACCGGACCCTCGACGGCGCACTCGGGGTACTCCTCTTCGGCGGGCGCCTGTTCCAGCAGAAGATGCCCGTTCGTCCCGCTGAGGCCGAACGAGGACACCCCGGCGCGGCGCGGTTCCCCGGTCTCCGGCCACGGGCGGTTCTCCGTGAGCAGAGACACGGCTCCGGAGTCCCAGTCGACTTCGCGGGACGGCTCGGCGACGTGCAGGGTCCGGGGCAGGACGCCGCGGCGGATCGCCTCCACCATCTTGATCACCCCGGCCACCCCGGCGGCGGCCTGGGTGTGCCCGATGTTGGACTTCAGGGAACCCAGCCACAGCGGCGTTTCCCGTGGACGGCCACGGCCGTAGGTGGCCAGTAGGGCCTGTGCCTCGATGGGGTCGCCGAGCGAAGTGCCGGTACCGTGCGCGTCGACCGCGTCGATCTGGCCGGGGGTGAGCCGTGCGTTCGCCAGCGCCGCTTCGATCACCCTGCGCTGGGCGGGACCGCTCGGCGCGGTGAGGCCGTTGGACGCGCCGTCGGAGTTGACCGCGCTGCCGCGGATGACCGCGAGCACCCGGCGGCCGTTGCGGCGGGCGTCGGACAGCCGTTCCAGGACGACCATTCCCGCGCCCTCGGCGAAACCGGTGCCGTCGGCTCCCTCGCCGAACGCCTTGCAACGGCCGTCGGGCGCCAGCGCCTGTCCGCTCAGTTCGAAGAAGTCCGGGGCGCAGACGACGGTCACCCCACCGGCGAGCGCGAGCGCCGAATCGCCATGGCGCAGCGACTGGCAGGCGAGATGCAGAGTCACCAGCGAAGACGAGCAGGCGGTGTCCACGGTCAGCGCCGGACCCTCGAGACCGAGGGCGTACGCGATCCGCCCCGAAACCACGGCGCCGGTGTTCCCGGTGCCGACGAACGTTTCGGCACCGGCCGGCACGTCGGTCTGGGCGGAGACGTAGTCGGAGCCGTTCATCACGCCGACGAACACCCCGGTCCTGGTGGAGCGCGCGGAGCGCGGGTCGATCCCCGCGCGTTCGAGCGCCTCCCACGAGACCTCCAGCGCCAGCCGGTGCTGCGGGTCCATCGCGACCGCTTCACTCGGCACGATCCCGAAGAACGCCGGATCGAACCCGGCGACGTCGTCGAGGAAGCCGCCCGCCCCGGTCAGGCCGTCGACGTCCCAGCCGCGGTCGGCGGGGAACGCGGTGATGGCGTCCCTGCCCTGTTCGACCAGTTCCCACAGCTGGCCGGGAGTGACCACGCCGCCGGGAAGACGGCAGGCCATCCCGACGATCGCGATCGGTTCGGCAGACCGGCTCTCCTCCTGCCGCAGCCGCTGCCGCGTCTGGTGCAGTTCGGCGGTGGTCTGCTTGAGGAAGTGCCGCAGCTTCTCCTCGTTCGTCATCGGTCTTACCCCTGTCGCTCGTCGGATGTCACGAGATCCCGAATTCCTTGCCGAGGAGGTCGAACATCGCTTCGTCGTCCGCGTCCGCGAGGACATCCGTGACATCGCCCGCCTCGCGGGTACCGGTCAGGCTCGCCAGCATCGCTTCGAGCCTGGCCACCACCTGTGCTGCCCCGTCCTCCGGCACCGAACGCATCAGCTCGGCGAGCCGGTCCAGTTCGGCGAGTACGACCGGGCCGTCCTCTTCGGACAGTTCGGTGGCCAGATGGGTGGCCAGCCCTTCGGGGCTCGGCTGGTCGAACACCAGCGTGGCGGGCAGCCGGAGCCCGGTGGCCGCCGAGATCCGGTTGCGCAGTTCCACCGCGGTGAGCGAATCGAAGCCGAGGTCGCGGAACGCCCTGGTGACGTCGATCTCATCGGTGCCCTCGAAACCGAGCACGGCGGCGATCTCCGCGCGGACGACGTCGAGCAGCGTCTCCTGGCGCCGCTCCCGGTCCGAACCGCGCAACCGGTCCCGCAACGCGGCCGAGGTGTCCGGCCCGGCGGCACTCAGCGTCCTTGCCGGGAGGAGCCCGGCCAGCAGCGGCCCGGCTCCCGCCCGGCGCAGCGCGGCCGTCCGCAGCCGGATGCCGACCACCAGGGCACGGCCGGTACCGAGCGCGGCGTCGAACAGGGCGAGACCCTCCTCTTCGGACAGTGAGCCGACGCCGGAGCGGGCGATCCGGCGCGCCTCGTCTTCGCCGAGGGTGGCGGCCATGCCACCGGACGGGGCCCACATCCCCCAGGCGATGGACGTCGCCGGGAGACCCGCCGCGCGGCGATGGGCCGCGAGCGCGTCCAGGTACGTGTTCGCCGCCGCGTAGGCCGCCTGTCCCGCGTTGCCGAAAACCCCGGCGGCGGAAGAAAAGAGCACGAACGCGGTCAGCTTCCGGTCACGGGTCAGCTCATGGAGGTTCCACGCCGCGTCCGCCTTGGGGCGCAGCACGGCGCCGACCCGGTCCGTGGTCAGCGAGCCGACCACGCCGTCGTCGAGCACGCCCGCCGTATGCACGACCGCCGAAATGTCCACATCGGACAGAGCGGCGGCCAGCGCGTCCAGGTCGGTCACGTCGCAGGCCACCACGGACACCTTGGCGCCCAAGGCCTCCAAACGGGTCACCAGTTCCCCGGCTCCCTCGGCCGCGGGACCGCGACGGCTCAGCAGCAGCAGGTCACGGGCTCCGTGCGCGGTCACCGCGTGTGCCGCGACCAAGGCGCCGAGCGCGCCGGTGCCACCGGTGATCACCACGGTGCCGGTGCCGAGTCCCGCCTCGACCGGCTCGGCGTCCTGCCGGGCCAGTCGCGGAACGAGGACGCCGCCGCCGCGAACGGCCGCCTCCGGCTCGCCGTGGCCGACGGCTTCGGCCAAGACCGCCGCGGGGACCTCGCCGTCCAGATCGAGCAGGCCGAACCGGCCGGGGTTCTCGGATTCCGCGGACCGCACGAGACCCCACACCGGGGAACTCGCCAGATCGCGAACCCCGTCCTCCGCTCCGGCCGCCACCGCGTTCCGGGTGACGAACACGAGCTTCGAGGCGGCGAACCGCTCCTCTCTCAGCCATTCCTGCACCAGGGAGAGCGCCGTCCCGGTCGCGGCGTGCACGTTCGTGGAGTCGCCGGGACCGAACGGGACGAACACCACCTCCGGCACGTCGTGGCCCAGATCGGCGAGTGTGGTCACTTCGGTGTCTTCGAGCAGGACCCATCGATCGACGGGAACACCCGCCGGTGCCGGGACCCAGTCGACGCGGAACAACGCGTCCGAGCCGGCGCCCGCGGTCACGACCGGCCGCAGGGTCAGCCCGGCGACCGTCGCGACCGGAGCACCGGACTCGTCGGCGAGGTCGAGGCGCACGGCGTCCCCGCCCACCGCGGCGATCCGGACCCGCAGCGCCGTCGCCCCACCGGAGTGCAGGCTCACGCCCGACCACACGAATGGCAACCGCGCCTGGTCATGGCCGAAGAACTCACCGAGACCCACCGCGTGCAGAGCCGAGTCGAGTACCGCGGGGTGCAGGCCGAAGGTACCGTCGTCACGGCCGGCGTCGGGCAAGGCGACTTCGGCGAAGACCTCGCCGTCGCGCCGCCAAGCTCGCCGCAGCCCCTGGAACGCCGGGCCGTACCGCAGGCCGAGATCGTCCAGATCCGCATACAGGCCTTCGGTTTCGACCGGCTCCGCACCGGCGGGCGGCCATTCGCGGAGCGCGTCGCCCGGCGCGGCCATGGCGAGTACACCGGCGGCGTGCCGGGTCCAGGGTTCGCCTTCCGCCCGGGAGTGGATGGCGACCTGGTCCTGGCCGGACACCACGACCCGGAGTTCGACGGTTTCGGTCAGGACCAGAGGCGTTTCGATCGTCAATTCGTCCAGACCGGTGAACCCGGCCTCGACACCGGCCCGCAGCGCGAGATCCACGAAGGCCGCACCCGGCAGGAGGACGTCGCCCGCCACCTGGTGTTCGGTCAGCCAAGGGTGGTCGGCGAGCGAAAGCCGCCCGGTCAGCACGACACCGCGGGCGCCGGACTCCGGCGAATCGGGAAGGGCGACGACGGCCCGCGCGAACGGATGCCCCGCCGCGGTCTGTCCCGCCGCGGTGACGTCGCCACCGGGAGCGTCCTTGAGCCAGAAGTGCCGATGCTGGAAGGCGTAGGTCGGCAGGTCCACAGTGGACGCACCGGGCGGGAGTACCGCGGCCCAGTCGAGCCGGGCACCACGGACATGCGCGCCGGCGAGCGCCGCGGTGAAGGCGCGCACCTCGTCGCCCTCGGCTCGGACGGAAGGCAGGAAGCCGCCGTCGACACAGGCCTGTCCCATTCCGGAGAGCACGCCGTCCGGCCCGATCTCGAGGTAGCTGGACACGTCCTGTTTGGCCAGGTAGGTCATGCCGTCGGCGAAGCGGACCGTCGCGCGCACATGCTCGACCCAGTACTCCGCCGACATCTCCACCGGCTCACCCGACACCGTCGACACGATCGGGATCCGCTGCTCACCAAAAGAAAGCCGCTCCACCACCGCACGGAACCCCGCCAGCATCGGCTCCATCAACGACGAATGAAACGCATGACTCACCGACAACCGCTTCACCCGGCGACCACGCTCACGCCACACCGCCGCCAACCCCAGCACCGCGTCTTCCGCACCCGAAAGCACCACCGAACGCGGACCGTTCACCGCCGCCAACCCCACCACACCGGTCAGCTCAGGCCGAACCTCATCCTCCGACGCCTCCACCGCCACCATCGCGCCACCCTCAGGCAACGCCTCCATCAACCGACCACGCGCCACCACCAACACCGCCGCATCACCCAACGACAACACACCCGACACATGCGCCGCCGCGATCTCACCGATCGAATGGCCCAGCAGGTAATCGGGTTCCACCCCCCACGACGCCACCAGGCGCAGCAGCGCGACCTCGAAGGCGAACAACGCAGGCTGGGTGTTGCCCGTCCGGTTCAGGGCTTGTTCGTCGGTGCCGAAGACGACGTCCCTGACCGGGGCCGTGGTGTGTTCGTCCAGCGCGGCGCAGGCCTCGTCGAACGCCGCGGCGAACACCGGGAAGGCGTCGTAGAGCCCGCGGCCCATGCCGAGCCGCTGGCTACCCTGACCGGCCACCAGGAAGGCCAAGCCGCCACCGGAAGTGGAAACGGGCTCGCGGCCTTCGGCGATCCGAGCGAGCCCGGCGAGCAGCTCGGCCCGGTCACCGCCGATCGCGGCGGCGCGGCACTCGAACCGGTGACGGGTCGTCGCCAGCGACAACGCGACGTCCGCCGGATCCAGGTCACCGGCGCTTTCGAGCAACCGGGCGGCCTGCGCCCGCACCGCGGCTTCGGTGCGGCCCGAGAGAATCCACGGAACGACGGCGTTTCCGGCCGGTTCGGTGTCCGGAACGGCCTCCGACGGCCCCTGTTCGAGAACGACGTGCGCGTTGGTCCCGCTCACCCCGAACGACGAGACCCCTGCCCGCCGCGGACGGCCCGCCGCCGGCCACTCGCGAGCATCGGTCAGCAGCTCGACCGCGCCGGATTCCCAGTCCACATGTGGCGAAGGCTCGTCGACGTGCAAGGTCTTGGGCAGCACTCCGTGCCGCATCGCCTCGACCATCTTGATCACCCCGGCCACCCCGGCTGCCGCCTGCGTGTGCCCGAGGTTCGACTTGATCGAGCCCAGCCACAACGGCTCTTCCCGATCGCGGCCGTAGGTCGCCAGCACCGCCTGCGCCTCGATGGGGTCGCCGAGCGTGGTACCCGTGCCGTGCGCCTCGACAGCGTCGACGTCCGCCGTGGTGAGTCCCGCGTCGGCCAGCGCGCGGCGGATGACCCGCTGCTGCGAGGGACCGTTCGGCGCGGTCAGCCCGTTCGACGCGCCGTCCTGGTTCACCGCCGAGCCCCGGACCACCGCCAGCACCCGGTGACCGTTCGCGACCGCGTCCGACAACCGCTCCACGAGGAGCACGCCGACGCCTTCGGACCAACCGGTGCCGCTCGCCGACGCGGCGAACGACCGGCAGCGGCCGTCGGCGGCGAGGCCGCGCTGCCGCGAGAAGTTGATGAACGTGTCCGGCGTCGGCATCACGGTGACCCCGCCCGCCAGCGCGAGGCGGCATTCGCCCCGGCGCAGGGCCTGCGCCGCCAGATGCAGTGCGACGAGCGAGGACGAGCACGCGGTGTCGACGGTGACCGCCGGCCCCTCGAATCCGAAGGTGTAGGCGACCCGGCCCGAAACGACACTGCTCGACGCGCCCGTGCTGAGGAACCCCTGGAGTTCGTCCGGAACGTGGCGCAGCCGCGCGGCGTAGTCGTGATACATCACGCCCGCGAAGACACCCACCTGTTCTCCGCGCAGCGTGGCCGGGTCGATCCCGGCCCGCTCGAGCGTTTCCCACGAGACTTCCAGCAGCAGCCGCTGCTGCGGGTCCATCGCGATGGCTTCCCTCGGCGAGATCCCGAAGAACTGCGGATCGAATTCGGCGGCGTCGTGCAGGAAACCGCCCTCGTCGGAGGTCGAGGTGCCGGGGTGGTCGGGGTCCGGGTGGAAGAGGCTTCCCAGATCCCAGCCGCGGTCGGCGGGGAACGGCGAGATCGCGTCCCGGCCGTCGGCCACGAGTTCCCACAGCTCTTCCGGCGAGCCGACCCCGCCGGGATAACGGCAGCCCATCGCCACGATCGCGATCGGCTCGTCCACCGGCACGGCGATGGTGTCCGAATTGGACACCGAGGACACCACGGGGTTCTCCGCGCCGAGCAGTTCCGTGAGGAGATGCGCGGCCAGGGCTTCGGGATTCGGGTAGTCGAAGACCAGCGTCGCGGGCAGGCGCAGCCCGGTGGTCTCCCCGAGCCGGTTGCGAAGTTCGACGGCCGTGAGCGAGTCGAAGCCGAGATCACTGAAGGCGCGGTCCGGTTCGATCGAGCCTGCGCCCGCGAACCCGAGTACGGCCGCGACCTCCGTCTTGACGAGGTCCAGCGCGACGTTCCGCAGACCGTCGGCATCCAGCTGCGCGAGGCGTCCGGCGAAATCGGAGCCGGACCGGCCGGCGCCCGATGCCGTCCGGCGGACCGGCGACGGCACCAGCGTGCGCAACAACGGCTGGTCCCGCAGCGCTCGGACGTCGAGCCGCATCGACACCGACACCGCCGCGTCGTCGGCGACCGCGGCGTCGAACAGCGCCAGACCTTCCACTTCGGACAGTCCGGCGCCCATCCGGGCCCGGTCCGCCTCGGTGAGCGATCCTGTCATCGCGCTGGCGGCGGTTTCCCACTTCCCCCAGGCGATCGACGTCGCGGGAAGGCCGTCGGCCCGCCTCCGTTCGGCGAGCGCGTCCAGGAAGGAGTTGGCGGCCGCGTAGCCCGCCTGGCCAGGGTTCCCGAAAACGCCTGCCGCGGAGGAGAAGAGGACGAAAGCGGCGAGATCCATGTCCGCGGTCAGTTCGTGCAGATGCCATGCGGCGTCGGCCTTCGGGCGCAGCACGGTGTCCAGCCGCTCCGGGGACAGCGCGTCCACCATTCCGTCGTCGACCACTCCGGCCGTGTGCACGACGGCGGAGACGGGGACCCCGGCAAGGGCTTCGGCCAACCGCGCGCGGTCGGCGACGTCGCAGGCGACGACGGTGACCGACGCGCCGAGTCCGCCCAGTTCGGCGATCAGGTCGGCACCACCGCCGCGACGGCTCAGCAGAAGCAGGTCACGAACGCCGTGTTCCACCACCAGATGACGGGCAACCAAGGCACCGAGCGCCCCGGTCCCCCCGGTCACCACGACCGTGCCGGTGCCGAAGGACGGCGTCCGCCCGGAGATCGGGCGACGGACCAGCCGTGGCGCGCGGAACACGCCGTCACGGAACTCCAGCTCTCGCTCGCCCGTGCCGAGTGCCTTGGCGGCGAGCTCCGCGGTGACCTCGCCCGGCGCTTCGAGCAGCATGAACCGGCCGGGATGTTCCTGTGCCGCCGAGCGCACGAGGCCGCGCACGGCGGCACCCGCGAGATCGCCGGGCCGGGTGTGCACGACCAGCCGGGGACCGTCGGAGTGTTCCGCGGCGATCTCGCGCCGCACCTTTTCGAGAACGTCGTCGAGCGCGGCGCGAAGAGAAATCGGGTCGTCACCACCGGCCACCGGCAGGATCACGGCGTCGGTGACGTGCCCTTCGGCAACGGGCACCTCGGCCGGCTCCAGGCCGTACGCCAGCCCGGCCACGGAAGTGCCCGATCGCGCTCCCGCCTCGCGGAACAGCAGGGCACCGACCGAGGCCACCGGCTGTCCGGCGGCGTCGGCGACGGTGACCGTGATCGTGTCGGCGCCGGCGGGGGCGAGGCGCACGCGCAGCGCCGATCCCCCGGCCGCGGCCAAGGTGACGTCCGTCCAGGAGAACGGCAGTCGCGGGGTGTCGTCTTCGAAGAATCCGCCGAGGCCGACGGCGTGCAACGCGGCGTCCAGCGCGGCGGGGTGCAGGCCGAAGGCGGCGGCGTCCGCGTCCTCGGGCAGTTCGACTTCGGCGAACACCTCGTCTCCACGCCGCCATGCCGCCTTCAGGCCGCGGAAGACGGGCCCGTAGGCGAAACCGTGGTCCGCCGACATGCCGTACAACCCCGAAGTGTCCAGTGCTTCGGCGCCGGGCGGTGGCCATTCCGGGAGGTCCGCCCCGCTGTCCGGGCCGCCGGTGCCGAGCACACCGGAGGCGTGTTCGGTCCAGGGATCTCCTGGCAGGCCGTCCTCCGGTCGCGAGTGGATGGACAACGCGCGTCGTCCTTCCGGACCCGCTTCCCCGACCACGACCCGGATGACCGTTCCGCCGTCCGCGGGCAGGACGAGCGGGGCGGCGAGGGTCAGTTCGTCGACCCGGTCGCAGCCGGTCTCGTCACCCGCACGCAACGCCAGTTCGACGAAGGCCGTGCCGGGCAGCAGGATATCCCCCAATACCACGTGATCCGCGAGCCAAGGCGTGTTCCGGACCGAGAGCCGCCCGGCGAGCACGACACCGTCCGAGTCCGGCAAAGCCACCACGGCACCGAGCAGCGGATGCCCTGCGTCCCCGAGGCCCGCCGTCGTGACGTCACCGGCCGCCCGAGCGGGCTTCAGCCAGAAATGCTCACGCTGGAAAGCGTAGGTCGGCAAGTCCGTGGTGGAAGCACCGGCGGGCACCGCGGCGGTCCGATCTGCCGTGACCCCTCGCGCCAGAAGTCGCGCGAGCGCGGTCGTGACCGTGCGCGCCTCCGGACCGTCGGACCGCGACGTGACAACGAAGTCACCGTCCACACTGGACTGAGCCATTCCGGACAGCACACCGTCCGGCCCGATCTCGACGAAGGTGGTCGCGCCCCGATCGACGAGTCCCTTCACGCCGTCGGCGAAGCGGACCGTCGCGCGCACATGCTCGACCCAGTACTCCGCCGACATCTCCACCGGCTCACCCGACACCGTCGACACGATCGGGATCCGCTGCTCACCAAAAGAAAGCCGCTCCACCACCGCACGGAACCCCGCCAGCATCGGCTCCATCAACGACGAATGAAACGCATGACTCACCGACAACCGCTTCACCCGGCGACCACGCTCACGCCACACCGCCGCCAACCCCAGCACCGCGTCTTCCGCACCCGAAAGCACCACCGAACGCGGACCGTTCACCGCCGCCAACCCCACCACACCGGTCAGCTCAGGCCGAACCTCATCCTCCGACGCCTCCACCGCCACCATCGCGCCACCCTCAGGCAACGCCTCCATCAACCGACCACGCGCCACCACCAACACCGCCGCATCACCCAACGACAACACACCCGACACATGCGCCGCCGCGATCTCACCGATCGAATGACCCGCGAGCAGATCCGGGCGGACACCCCAGGATTCGAGCAGCCGGTACAACGCGACCTCGAACGCGAACAAGGCAGGCTGGGTGTTCCCGGTCCGGTCCAGCAGCGACTTTTCGTCACCGAAGACGACGTCCCTGACGGGAGTCGTGGTGTGTTCGTCCAGCGCGGCGCAGGCCTCGTCGAACGCCGCGGCGAACACCGGGAAGGCGTCGCAAAGGCCGCGGCCCATGCCGAGCCGCTGGCTACCCTGTCCCGCGAAGAGGAAGGCGGTTTTCCCGGCACTGACGGGAAAACAGGGCGCGGTGCCGTCGGCGATCGCGGCCAGCCCGGCGAGTAGTTCGTCACGATCGGCCGCGACGACGGCGGCGCGGCGATCGAACAGGGCACGGGTGGCCGCCAGCGACCTGGCGACGACGGCGGGCCCGAACTCCGGCCGCTCCGCCAGCCAAGCGGCGAGACGGCCCGCCTGCCCGCGCAGCGCGGGTTCCGAAGCGGCGGTCAGCAGCACCGGAACCGGCCGCACCACATCGTCCACAAGAGACAGTTCTGCCGGCTCGTCGCCCTGTTCGAGGATCAGGTGGGCGTTCGTGCCACTGACCCCGAACGAGGACACCCCGGCCCGGCGGGGGCGGTCCAGCTCCGGCCACGGCCGGTTCTCGGTGAGGAGTTCGACCGCGCCCGCCGACCAGTCCACGTGCGGGGTCGGCTCGTCCACGTACAACGTCTTCGGCAGCACCCCGTGCCGCATCGCCTCCACCATCTTGATCACCCCGGCCACCCCGGCGGCGGTCTGGGTGTGCCCGATATTCGACTTGATCGACCCCAGCCACAACGGCTCTTCCCGATCCCGGCCGTAGGTCGCCAGCAGCGCCTGAGCCTCGATGGGGTCACCGAGTGTGGTACCGGTGCCGTGCGCCTCGACGATGTCGACGTCCGCCGGGGTGAGCCGCGCGGACGCGAGCGCGTCACGGATGACCCGCTGCTGCGACGGCCCGTTCGGCGCGCTGATGCCGTTCGACGCGCCGTCGGAGTTGATCGCCGAGCCACTCAGCAGTGCCAGCACCCGGTGGCCGGCGCGGCGGGCGTCGCTGAGCCGTTCGAGCAGGACCAGGCCGACGCCCTCGCCCCAGCCGGTCCCGTCCGCCGCCGCGGCGAACGGCTTGCAACGGCCGTCCGGCGCCATCCCGCGCTGGCGCGAGAACTCGACGAAGGCACCGGGGCTAGCCATCACGGCCACCCCGCCCGCGAGCGCGGCGGTGCATTCGCCCTGCCGCAGCGATTGCGCGGCGAGATGCAGTGCCACCAGGGAAGACGAGCACGCGGTGTCGACGGTGAGGGCGGGCCCCTCCAGGCCGAAGGTGTAGGAAATCCGCCCGGACGCCACCGAAGTCTGTCCGCCGGTGATGAAATATCCTTCCCCGCCTTCGGGAATCTCGTAGCCCTCGGCGCCGTAACCCTGTGCGCTCGCCCCGACGAACACACCGGTCCGGCTGCCGCGCAGGGTGGCCGGGTCGATTCCGGCCCGTTCGAGGGTCTCCCAGGCCGTTTCCAGCAGGAGCCGCTGCTGGGGATCCATCGCCAGCGCCTCACGCGGCGAGATGCCGAAGAACGTCGGATCGAAGGCCCCCGCGTCGTGGACGAACGCGCCCTCGCGGGCGTACGTCGTACCGGGGTGATCAGGATCCGGGTGGTAGATCCCGTCGAGGTCCCAGCCGCGATCCACCGGGAAGTCACCGACCGCGTCGGTGCCGGAGTGCACAAGGTCCCACAGCTGTTCCGGGTTCGTGACACCACCAGGGAAGCGGCACGCCATCGCCACGATCGCGATCGGTTCGCCGGTCGCGGCGATCGTGGTGGCCGTCGCCGCTTCGGTACCGCCGTAGACCTCGGCGACCAGGAAGTCCGCGATCTCGGTGGCGGTCGGATAGTCGAAGACGAGGGTCGCGGGCAGCCGCAGACCGGTGGCCGTACCGAGCCGGTTACGCACCTCGACCGCGGTGAGCGAATCGAAGCCGAGGTCACGGAACGCGCGGTGCGGTTCGATGGCCGTGCCGTCGGCGTGCCCGAGTACGGCGGCGGCGTGCCCGCGGACGAGGTCGAGCACGACATCGGCCCGCTCCGCCTCGGGTACCGCCCGGAGCCGGGCGGCGAGGGCGGAGGTGCCGCCCTCCGGTTCTTCGGCGACGACCGCCCGGCTTTCGACGAGTTCGGCGATCAGCGGACGCGGCCTCGTGGCGGCGAAAGCGGGGGCGAACCGCTCCCAGTCGACGTCGGCCACGGCGACGAACGTGTCGTCGTTGTCCACCGCGTGCACCATGGCCTTGATGGCCGCCGTCGCCGCCATCGGCCGGATCCCGCGCCGCAGCAGGTATTCCTGGCCGCCGGCTTCGGCGAGTCCGCTTTCACCGGCCCAGAGGCCCCAGGCGATCGACGTCGCGGTGCGGCCGCGGGCCCGGCGCCGCACCGCGAGCGCGTCGAGCGCGGCGTTGGCGGCGGCGTAGGCACCCTGACCCCCACCGCCCCAGACACCGGCGTTGGACGAGAACAGGACGAACGCGTCCAGTTCGGTGTCCCCCAGCAGTTCGTCGAGGTTCCGGGCACCGGTGACCTTGCCTTCGGCGGCGTGGACCAGGTCGGCGATCCCGCTTTCGTCGAGCGCGCGGACCTCGCCGGTGCCGGCGGCGTGGATCACCGCGTTCGGTGGCAGCTCCGCGAGAAGCGCGGCGAGCACGTCTCGATCCGCGACGTCGCAAGCCGCGATCGTCACGCGGGTGCCGAGCGCGGTCAGCTCGGCCTCGAGTTCGGCCGCCCCGGTTGCGGCCGCGCCCCGGCGGCTGGTGAGGACGAGGTGCTCGGCGCCGTTCGCGGCCAGCCAACGGGCCACCTCCGCGCCGAGTGCCCCGGTCCCGCCGGTGATCAGCACCGTCCCGGCCGGGGTCCACGGACGGCGGGCCGCGCCGGTCGGCCGGGCGTGGACGAGGCGCCGGACCCAGGCACCCGTCGCACGGATCGCGATCTGGTCTTCGTGGCTCGCACCGGCGAGGACGGCCGCCATGGTGGCGGCGGCGCGATCGTCGAGTTCGGACGGCACGTCCACCATCCCGCCCCAGCGGTCCGGGTGCTCCAGCCCGACGACCCGGCCGAGGCCCCAGATCGCGGCCTGTTCGAGCGAAGGGACGGTGTCGACGTCCGAGACCTGGACCGCGTTGCGCGTGACGATCCACAGTGGAGCGCCGATCCCGGCGTCGCCGAGTGCCTGCACCACCGTGAGAGTGCCGGCAGGTCCGGTGGAACCCGGCAGGGAAAGCACGCCCCGGATCTCCCTGGCCGCGGTGGCTTCGCGAATCCTCGCGGTCAAGCCGGCGCGGTCGGTGTCCTCCCCGTCGAGGACGATCACGTCGGTGCCCAGTGCCGCGATGACCGGGTCTCCGGAATCCGCGGAGACCACCAGCCAGCTGCCCTCCAACGCCGCGTCGGGCTGGTCCCAGGGACGCCAAACCACCTCGTAGCGCCAGGCGTCGGCGGGGTTTCGCTTCGGCGTGGCGGATTCGAGCCAGAAACGCCGATGCTGGAATGCGTACGTCGGCAGGTCCACAAAGGACGTTTTCGCGGGGAACAGCGTGGACCAGTCGACCGTGGCACCGTGCGCGAAGGCTTCACCGGCCGAGGCGAGGAACCGGTCCCAGCCGCCGTCGTCACGCCTCAGCGTGCCGACGGTGGCGGCGTCCTGCATGCTCGTCGTCAGTACGGGATGGGCGCTGATCTCGGCGAAGAGCCCGAATCCCTGGGCGGCCAGCGCCGTGGTGGCCTTCTCGAACTGGACGGTCTGACGGAGGTTGCGGTGCCAATACGCCGCATCCATCTCCGCGGTGTCCAACCAGTCACCAGTGACAGTCGAGAACAACGGAACCGACGACGACCGCGGCACGATCGGAGCCAGCAACTCCACCAGTTCTTCCTGCACAGCATCGACCTGCGCCGAATGCGACGCGTAATCCACCGCAATACGCCGAACCCGAACCCCGTCCCCTTCACACGACACAATCAACTCATCCAACGCCTCCGGCTCACCCGACACCACCACCGACGACGGCCCATTCACCGCCGCCACCGAAATCCGCTCACCCCACACCGCAAG